>CALHVH010000201.1 GCA_938039225.1 uncultured Gammaproteobacteria bacterium | reverse complement strand
GCATTATCAACACGAAATGATGATCCAATGGCGGCAAGTCGTCCTTGGGATGCCGAGCGAGATGGTTTTGTGATGGGCAGTGGTGCTGGAGTTATGGTTCTAGAAGAACTTGAGCATGCGCAAAAACGTGGGGCAAAAATTTATGCCGAATTAATTGGTTTTGGCATGAGTGGTGATGCCTATCATATGACATCTCCGCCCGAAAGTGGAGATGGAGCTAAGCGCTGTATGCAGGCATCATTACGCGATGCAGGCTTAGCACCTGAAGATGTTGATTATATTAATGCTCATGGTACTTCAACCCCAGTTGGTGATAGAGCTGAAACTGACGGTGTAAAGGGCTGTTTTGGTGATCATGCTCATAAAGTGGCTGTCAGTTCTACTAAATCCATGACAGGTCATCTATTAGGTGCAGCAGGTGCTGTTGAAGCAATTTTTTCTGCATTAGCTATTGGTGAGCAAGTTGCACCTCCAACTATTAATTATGAAAATCCAGACCCACAATGTGATTTAGACTATGTTCCAAACACGGCTAGAGAAATGAAAATTGATATTGCAATGAGTAATTCATTTGGATTTGGTGGCACTAATGGAACACTTATTCTGAAACGATTTTCATAAGTTTTAGAAATTAACCTTAAGTAGATAAGCATTGAGTGATTTTATAAAGACTTTGGATGGCGAGTTAGATTTACTTGCCATCCAAGCGCAAAATAAATCACGCTATCCATATTTTTTGGATAGTGCTGCGCACGGCGATTGCTTTACGCTGGATAGAAACGATTCATCAGGTAAGCGTTTTTATAAAAAATCAACCAAGTTAGGGCGTTACAGTATTTTATTTGCCTTTCCTCAAGGTAATCTTCAGCTAAATTCATACTGGCAGATACAATCTGATTTTATGTCAGTGGACGAATCTGCAAATTTTCTTAATCAATTAGATCTGCACTGGCTTAAAGAAAAACAAAATATCAAGCTTGCTCAAGAATTACCTTTTCGTGGTGGATGGTTCATGTTTTTAGCCTATGAATTGGCAGGCCAAATTGAACCCATTCTCGATTTACCTAATGCTCATCAGGTTTCAGGTTCTGGATTACCTATCGCATTTGCTACTAGAATTCCTGCGGCAATAATTGTTGATCACCTAAAGCAGAAAAGTTTTGTTTTTTCTGAGGAGCAATTTGAACAAGAGTTTAAAGAAATAAATGCTGATGTTAAAAGACTTGTTAAACATAAGTCTATAGAAGCTGAAAATATTATTGTCAATGTGCTTGAAGAAGATTCTGATAAATATATAGAAGCTATTCGTCGCACACATGAATATATTTATGCAGGTGATATTTTTCAGGCAAATTTATCACGTGAATGGCAGGCAGAAGTACAAGAACCGGTGAGTTCTACTGAGTTATACAAAAGCTTACGCGCAGCGAATCCTGGTCCCTTTGCTGGTTGTGTATATTTCGACGGTCACACTATTATGAGTTCTTCACCTGAAAGACTGTTGGAGCTTAAACAGGGTAGAGCAAGTACACGTCCAATTGCTGGTACTCGAGCAAGAGGTAAAGATGTTGATGACGATAAATTATTACGTGAAGAATTAATCAAGCATCCCAAAGAACGTGCTGAGCATATTATGCTTATAGATTTGGAAAGAAATGACCTAGGACGCATATGTAAAGCTGGAACCGTAGAAGTCAATGAACTAATGGTTATTGAAAGTTATGAGCATGTGCATCATATTGTTTCTAATGTTCGAGGTATGTTAAAAGGCGAAATTTCACCTGGCCAAGCAATCAAAGCCATATTTCCAGGGGGCACAATCACGGGCTGTCCTAAAGTACGTTGTATGCAAATTATTGCAGAGTTAGAAGACAAACCACGAGAAGCCTATACTGGTTCTATGGGTTATTTAAATCATGATGGTGATATGGATTTAAACATACTGATTCGCACAATGCATTTGCATGGCAATCATCTTAGTTTTAGAGCTGGAGGCGGAATTGTGTATGACTCTAAGCCTCAAAAAGAAGTGCATGAGACAAGAGCAAAGGCTAGAGGATTACTGAAGTCTCTGGAGAGTTCGACGGAGAATAAGCTTTGATTGCTTATTTAAATGAAGAAGAGATAAGTGATTCCAAGTTTGATAGTCTCACTCGTTCGTATATAAAAAATCAAATGAGTTTTGGTGTGTTTGAAACTATGCGAATCGATAGTACACAAGGCCTCTATCTAAAAGATCGTCATCTATCAAGGTTAATAAGAGGTATTAAATCCATACAGGCCGAGTCTAAGAAATGCTTTGATCTAGACTTAAGTTTGATTGCTGATTATTTCGAATTAGACATTCTTTTTTTTCAAAAAAAACTTCGTGAGAAGAAACTTAAATCTGTAGTGTTACGATATCAAATTATTCTTGATGGAAAAAATCCAAATAAAGTAGTTCGTATGCTTAAGGCTCGTCCGGTAATAACATATGATTGGAGACAGTTAAAAATAAAAATTGGCAAAACGATTTTTCCAGAAAACACACTTCAAAAAGGCCGTAAAGACATTGATCGACGCGTTTACGATAAAGCAAGTAAAGAGCTGGATAAGCGGTTTTATGACGCTATACTTTGCAACTCGCAAGGTTATGTAATTGAAGGTATTAAAACAAATATTTTTGCAATAAAAGAAAACTGTCTTTATACACCGCCCTTAAGTCTTGGAGGTGTGGCGGGTATAATGAGGCAAATCTTTATAGAGCGGGCGCAAGAGGCTGAATTAAATGTGATTGTGGCTCCATTACATTATCGTGAGTTAATGCAAATGGATGCTGTCTTTTTAACAAATAGTATTATTGGTGTGGTAAAGGTTGATTATATCTTGGGGCCTGGCAGAAAGCGTTCAAAAAATATCTTTAAGCCAAGTTCAAATGGCTTTCAAAATATATTAGCATTGAATATACTTGAAAATAACCATCTTTATAAAAGAATAAAACGCTAAAATACTGTATGCGAAAAATTCTACTTTCATTAATTTTAATTGGTTTTGTAAGCATTGCAGCTGGCTATAACTGGTATCAGAGCGCATTAAAAAAACCTTTAAATATTCCAGAGAATTATATATTTGAAATAAAAAAAGGCCAAACTCTAAATTCTATTGCTGAAACCTTGATAAAAGATAGGGTACTTATTAATGATTTTGTACTTAAGTTATACGCAAAAAGTCAAAATAATGCCCATTTGCTTAAAGCTGGGAAATATCAGTTGAGCACTGGTTTAACTATTCCATCCTTACTGCAAGAATTGATTGATGGAAAAGTTGCCCTTGAACAAATTACCATTCCAGAAGGATTAAACTTTAGTGAAATGTTGAATTTGATTCACTCTAATCGCAATATAAAAGCGACATTGAAAAATAAGACAGTTGACGAATTAATGACGGAATTAGGTCTTGGAAATTTGCATCCTGAAGGCCGGTTTTTACCAGAGACATATAGCTTTGCATCAGGAACCACAGATGTGACTATTTTAAAAAAAGCCAATGCTGCACTTGAAAAAGAACTAGAGATGGCATGGGAGAATCGTAGTGCAATTGGACAACTAAAATCTCCCTATGAGGCACTCATTTTGGCCTCAATTATAGAAAAAGAAACAGGTGTGTTTGATGAGCAAGCGACAATTTCTGGGGTATTTCATAGCCGACTTTCTAAAGGCATGCGTTTACAGACTGACCCAACAGTGATTTACGGTATGGGAGATAGTTATACTGGTGATATACGCCGTTCTGACTTAACTAGAGATACTCCGTACAATACCTACACACGTCATGGTTTGCCACCGACGCCTATTGCATTACCCGGTGTGAATGCAATTAAGGCGGCCGTTAATCCTGAGAAACATAATAAGTTATATTTTGTGGCAACTGGTGACAATGATGGTCGTCACGTTTTTTCTTCAACTTTAGAAGAACATAATAATGCTGTAAAAGAATACTTAAAAAAATATCGCCGACAGCATCAATAACTGCAATGAATATATGAATAGTAAAAAGCAAATACTCAATTACTCTGGGAAATTTATAACTTTTGAGGGTGTTGAAGGTGTAGGTAAAACCACGCAATGCGCTCGCCTAAGAAAGTACCTTGAACAACAAGGTAAAGAAGTTGTGCTTACCCGAGAGCCAGGCGGAACACCTTTGGCAGAGTCCATTAGAGAGGTCGTTTTAGATAGAGAAGATGAAGCAATAAGCTCAGAAGCCGAACTTCTATTGATGTTTGCAGCGAGAGCAGTGCATTTGAGTAATAAGATAATTCCGGCACTAGAGCGTGGTGCTTGGGTTATATGTGATCGTTTTACTGATGCCACGGTTGCTTATCAGGGGTTTGGCAGAGGGCAGTCTTTGGAGTTCATTCAAATCCTTGCTGAAAACGTACAGCATTCTTTGTGGCCTGATCTCACTTTATTATTGGATGCCCCAATTGAATTGGGCTTAGAGCGGGTAGCAAAACGAGGGGAAAGTAATCGCTTTGAAACCGAGAAGTTAGAGTTTTTTAATGAAGTACGTAATGGTTATTTACACCTGCATAAACTTTACCCTGAACGTATTAAATCGATCAATGCTGTTCAGACTATTGATCAGGTTACTTCAGATATTTTTAAAATTATTGATAGCTATCTAGACTAATCTTTACTATAAAGACCTAAACCCTAATGATTAAAACCTCTGAAATAATTAGCTGGCATACCCCACAATGGCAACAAATTGCTCAATTTTTAGGGCAAGATAGATTTCCTCATGCTTTATTGTTTGAGGGCATAAAAGGGGTAGGTAAGCGGCATTTCGCGTTTCAATTAGCACAAATGTTGCTGTGCCAAGGTGAACCGACAGAATCTGGGATTTGTCAGAGCTGTTCAAGTTGCGAATGGTTTCTATCCGGTACTCATCCTGATTTTGTGGTGTTAGAGCCTGACGAGGGTAAAAAGCTGATATCAGTTGATTCTATTCGTCAAAATTCTCAGAAGGTTTTTAAAACTTCTCATCAAAATGGTTATCGTGTACTTATTCTTGAACCAGCTGATGCAATGACAATTGAAGCTGCTAATAGCTTACTTAAAACCTTAGAAGAACCACCGCCAAGCACTTTGTTAATATTGCTTACCGATAAACCTGCACGCTTATTACCAACAATTCGTAGTAGGGCATCACGTTTGAAATTTACTTTACCAAAGGCTGAACAAGCGATTACATGGTTAAAAGGTCAAGGACATGATCTAGAAACTGCTGAGCGCATGTTAGCACTGAGTTTGGGGGCACCAATGCGTCTGCAAGGCGATGCAGAGGATATTAACCAAGTTTTGTTAGAAAGTAAGCAATGGTGGAAAGATTGGAAAGCGATGTTAAGCAGACAGATGAATCCGGTTACAGTGGCTAAAGAATGTGCAAAAGCTGAACCAAGCTTGTTTTTAAATTGGTTGGAAACTCTTTTTAGGGCTTTAATTGAAAATGCGGCTCAAGCTGAAAATAGTCCGAAATTGAGTTCTGTTGCAAATTACGAAGTACTGTTTCCTGGTATAAATCAATTAATACAGCAATTTAGTCTTCCTAGTTTGTTTAGAATGCGTGATAATGTTGTAGAATTATCGCAACGTCAACAATCTTCCCTTAACTGGGGGCTTCAGCTTGAAGCTTTTGCTTGTGATTGCTATGCCAGCACATAAAAAATAAATAAGAGCGTGAGTAAAAAATGTCTAAACCTGGAATTTTAACCTTAACTATTAAAGACAAAACCGCCTTGTATCAGGCTTATATGCCTTTTGTACTAAATGGTGGGCTTTTTATCCCTACTCGTAAAGAGTATAAATTGGGAGATGAAGTGTTTATGCTTTTACAGTTAATGGATAATAAGGAAAAAATACCTCTCGCAGGGAATGTGATTTGGGTGACTCCTGATGGAGCTGCTGGAAAACGTAAAGCTGGAATTGGAGTGCAGTTTAGCTCCCAAGATAATGGTGAGACACAAAAGAAAATAGAAACCTTTTTGGCAGGTGCTTTGCAGGCTGAACAGCCTACACATACCATGTAAAGTTTTTAGAATTAAACTCTTTCAAATAAAAAAGGCTGTACTCGAGTAGTACAGCCTTTTTTGTTTGAGAATATTTTTTTAGGTCTTAATTGGTCGATTAGGTTATTTAATTCCAGACATATTTAACCCATCTTTTAATACACTACAGTTATAGCCACGTTCAGTAAGAATATATGCAGCGGCTGAGCTTCTTCGGCCAGTATCGCAATAAGCTATATATTTTGTTTCTGTGCTTAAGGTTTTAAGTTTAAGGCGAATAAAATACAGCGGAATATTGATAGCATTATCTAAGTGCGAGTTGCCAAATTCACTAGGCAAACGCACATCTAGCCATTGAGCACCGTTTTGAACCAGTTCTTTAGCTTGATCTATATCTAAAAGATTTAGCATTGGCTCTTTTAATAAAGTCTGAAACTCCTCTTTACTTAAACGCATTAAGGAACCATCGGTCAGCATCTTAACCGTAGCATTTCTTTTGGCTTCAGAAATTAAGGCTTCTTCACCAAAAGTATCACCAATACGTAATTCAGCAAGTTTAATGCCTTCTTCGTTTAATGGCGTTTCACGCGTTACTGCACAGCGTCCACTTACAACAACGTAAAAATAGTCTCCTTCATCACCTTGTTTTATGATGATGTCACCTTCTTTTTTGTTGATTTGTTCCATGCGCATAAACATGGCTTGGATATTTGCTGCAGGAATATTGTAAAGAGCTTTAGTCTGTAAAAGCTTAGTCATCCAGTCGTCACTTTCATCACGCGCATCTGTTTGAATATCGCCAACTTCATATGATCCAGTTTGATCCCAGGTCAGCAATACATCTAACAAGTCGCTGTCAACAGTTAAGTATTTAACTGGGTTGAGAGCTCTTGCTGAAATTTTACGCGGGAGAACAGGAGCTAGAGCATGTAATGCTTCAGGTGTATTGGCACTGATAGTTTTAATTATTTTATCTTTAGCGCGTAACTCTATATCACCACTTACTAAAAATATTGCGCTTTTATCAGTGTCACCTTCCTTAAATAGTGACCGTCCAGCTTGTAAACTGTGAATACGAGACTTTTTGACCAAAGCGGCTAAGTTTTCTGGTTTTAGACTATCAAGCGGGGAGAATTTTCTTAGGATATCTAAATCGACTTGTTTTGACATATTAACTTACGCTTACCAATGTTGTTTTTTTATTGTTGAAATGTCGGTATTTATTCGCATATCCTAACATATTTTTCAAAATTACAAGCTCAGAATTGATTAAGTTTAGTCACGAAGTTTTCTTGAAAGTTCAATTATTTAAATCAGAGTTAGTTAGTCTTTTTTGATGGTTTTAGGTTTTCCTTCAGAGTCAATATGAACATAGGTAATTGACGAGTTAGCTACGCGAAGATTGGCGTAAGGCCCATCTGAATCAGGCCTTTCGGCTAATATGTCGATATTGACGGTTATTGAACTGGTTCCAACTCTTTCAATCTCAGCATAAAAGCTGACAATATCACCAATAAACACAGGTTCATGAAATAGGAAGTTATTAACAGCAACCGTTACCACTTTGCCTTCCGCTCTACGGTAGGCGAGAACTGCACCAGCAATATCTGCATGTGACATTAACCAACCACCAAAAATATCGCCTAACCAATTGGTATCAGCAGGCATTGCCATCATACGTACAGTTGGAATGCCGCGTGGAATAGGTTTTTCTTTAGCTAGGTTACTCATTTCTTAGATACGTTATTACTCAGATTCATGATTAGTGTTGTTCGAATTTTCACCGTTAGTGATAAATGCAGCCCACCCAGTATCAGGTTTAAAGCGTGAACCATATTTTTCTTCAAATTCTTTCAGCTTAGCCACAATATTGCTTGCTCCTATAGAGCGGATATAGTGAATAGGTCCACCTCTGAAAGGAGCAAACCCCGTACCAAAAATCATGCCAGCATCTAGCTCCTCGGGATCAGTAACCACTCCATCACGTAAAACCGCAACAGCTTCGTTTAAGTACTGATAAACCATACGTTCTGCTAAGTCGGCAGGAGCGGTGTAATTTTCAGCTTTAGGTTTTTGAGGCTTACCCTTGCTGTCATAGGTATAAAAGCCTTGTCCGGTTTTTTTCCCTAAATGTTTTTTCTCTAATTTTTCTTCTAAACCATCCGGCATTTCAATGCCATATGCATCGGCAAGAATTTTACCAACATGCCCAGCTACATCCAAACCAACGGTATCAGCCAGTTCGATCGGTCCCATTGGCATTCCAAAATTAGTTGCTGCCTTGTCAATCTCAATTAATGGCACACCTTCTTTGGCAATAAAGAAGGCCTCATTCATGTATGGAGTTAAAACTCGGTTTACCACGAAACCTGGTGAGCTCTTACAAGCTAAAGGTAAACGATCAATTTTACGAGTAAATGCCATGCCTTTTTCAAGATCTATTTGATTGGTTGTGTCGGTGCCAATGACTTCTACCAAAGGCATTAATGCGACTGGGTTAAAGAAATGCAAGCCGATTAATCGATTAGGGTCACTCAGTTCATATGAAATATCTTCGAGCTTGATGCTCGATGTATTAGTAGCTAGTACTGCCCCAGATTTCATTTTTGGTTCAAGGCTGGCATATAAAGCTCGTTTAGCTTCGGCGTTCTCATATATAGCTTCAATCACAACATCAGCTTGTCCAACACAATCACCATTTACATCAGGAATAATTCTATCCATTACGTAGCTAGCTTTTTCAGCGCTGCGAGTTTTTTTCTTAAACAGTTTTTGAGCGCGTTCTAGGGCCGGAGCAATGTATTTGTATTCCCGGTCCTGCAAACTAACTGTCATGCCACGATAAGCACACCAGGCAGCAATGTCACCACCCATTACACCTGCACCTATAACGTGTACATGTTCAAACTGGTGTTTAGATTTACCACCAGCTTTGAGCTTATTCTGTAAACCAAATACTCTTACTAAGCTACGGGATGTATCCGTAACCATTAGTTCAGAAATTGCTCTGGCTTCTTCTTTGTACATGGTTTTCGGATCACCACCAAACTCTTCCCACAAATCAATCATGCGATATGGGGCAGGGTAATGGGCTTTTTTTGCTTTTTTGGCAACTTGCTTGCGTAAGACTTTTGCTAATACTTTTCGCGACGGAAGTGAATCCAATGCCTTGAACTTAAATGAACGTGCTTTTTTTGCTGGAGGTTTTAGTGCAAGCATTTCTGCAGCTTTATCAAGATGCCTGGCTGGTACAATTTGTGTAACCAGTCCCATGCGTTTTGCAGCCTTTGGGCGTATATTTCGGCCAGTCAGCATCATATCCATCGCTGCCGTAACGCCTATTAATTGAGTAGAGCGAACCGTACCTCCAAAGCCAGGGCATAAGCCTAATTTTACTTCAGGAAATCCCAGAACAGCCTTAGGACTGTCTGTCATGACGCGGTAATCACAAGCTAAGGCGAGTTCTAGACCGCCACCTAAGGCAAAGCCATTAATTTGAGCGACAGTGGGAAAAGGTAAATTCTCGATTTGATCCATAATCCCTTGGCCATGTCTCACCATCTCAAAAGCTTGTTCTGGTGTATCAAATGTTTCAAACATCGAGATGTCAGCACCAGCAATAAAGCCGCTTTTCTTTGCTGACTTGATGATGAGAGCTAACGGTTTTTGTGCTTCGAGCTCATTGAGTCTATTATGCAGTTCTTGCATAACCTCGCTTGATAATACATTAGTGCCAGTACCCGCTTGATCAAGTGTTAACCAGGCTACATTGTTGTTATCTGTGTCTAGTTTCCAGTGTTTATTACTCATGGAATTTACCTTAATAATCTTTATTAATTTATTGAATTTATTGAATATTTTATAATTTAAACGCGTTCTAAAAGCATTGCGCCGCCTAAACCGCCACCAATACATAAGGTGGCAACCGCTAATTTTTGCTCTTTTCGTTTGAGTACATTTAAAGCATGCAGGCTTATTCTTGCCCCCGTAGCACCTACTGGATGACCAAGACTTACGGCGCCACCATCGATATTAATTTTTTCAGGGTCTATGCTGCCAAATGCCTTCTCTAAGCCAAGTTCTTTTTGACAGAAATCTTCATCTTCCCATGCAGCTAAACAGGCAAGTACTTGACCAGCAAAGGCCTCATTTAATTCCCAGTAGTCAATATCAGAAATACTTAAGTTATTACGCTGTAAAAGAGGTGTGCTGGCATAGACTGGTCCAAGACCCATTTCGGCAGCGTTTAACCCAGCCCACTCTGTATCCATTAAACGACCTAAAGGCTCTAAGTTGTATTTTTTTACGGCTTCTTCACTTGCTAATAAAAGCAGGGCGGAACCATCTGTAATTTGTGAGCTGTTAGCCGCAGTCACTTTACCTACCTTGCGATCAAAGAAAGGCTTGATAGTGCTTAATTTGTCTACATTAGAGTCTCTACGCATACCATCGTCTTCACCTAAAACTTTGCCTTTATGGAAAAGAGGGACAATTTCGTCCATATATTTTTCATCAACCGCATTGGCTAAGCGTAAATGGCTGCGAACAGAATATTCATCCATTTCTCGTCGCGTGATACCAAATTGATGTGAGATTACTTCGCAAGTTTGACCCATATTTAGATTAACCAAGGGATCGGTAAGGCCTTTCATAATTCCAATCACGGGTTTTAAGTGGCCAGGGCGGAACTTTGAGAATATTTTAAGCTTATCTAGCGGCTTACGAGCACGGGCAAGGTCTCCTAAGAAATTAACCATATCGTCATTAAATAATACTGGTGCACGACTCATAGCTTCAGTACCGCCAGCTAATAGTAAATCGGCACGGCCAAGCGCTATGTCTTTTGCAGCATTGTCTATGGCTTGCATTGCAGATGCACAGTTACGCATAACGGTGTATCCAGGTGTTTCATCACCACAACCTAGTCGAAGCGCTATTAAACGACCAATGTTTGGTTCATCAGGACTTGGCATTGCACAGCCAATAACCACTTCATCCAAATCTTCAGGAGAAAAAGCTTGGCGAGCAAGTAGAGTACGGCCTGCATTTACAGCCAATTCTGAAGCGCTAAATAAGCCAGGCTTACCTCTAGCTTTTAAAAAGGGTGTGCGAGCACCATCTATGACATACACAGGGCGATCGTTGTAGGCATTTCGTTTTGACATGATATTTCCTGAACTAGGTAAAAATTAAACAGATTTAAGCTTTGTCGTCTTCAGACGTAGATAAAGCAAGAATAGGTGCTGGTTTCGCATGGAACCCAGCAATTACAAAGGGTACTAATTGGTGTACTTGGCGTTCAATCCACTCACCGGTTACGGTTTCGCCGGAAATTAAACCTAGTAGTTCACTTTCGACAAATGAATGTGACATGGCGCCAATCGTGAATTGCAGTCTTAGGTTGATAACTTCGGGAGTTAGTTTTGGAAAAGTCTTCGCTAAAGCTACTTGATAACGATCAAGCACTTCGTGATAGCTTTCGGCGAATAGTTTTCTAAACTGTTTAGCGGCTTCAGAGTAGGTGCGACTAATTAATCGCATTATATTAAGCGTTTGTTTTCCCTCACCGATACTAATTTCAAGCATTGGTAGAACGAAAGCCTCTATGATTTCATCGGCAGGGATGGCTTTTTTGCCATATTGTTTTTCAAGTTTGTTGAGATTGCGCAATCGCGCTTTGTTGAGAGGTTCTAAACGACGTTCATAAACCGCTTCGATGAGGGCTTCTTTTGAGCCAAAGTGATAATTAACCGCAGCCAGATTAACTCTAGCCATAGCTGTAATGCTGCGCATTGAGGTTGCTGCTATCCCTGACTCGGCAAAGAGCTGTTCAGCTGTGCTTAGGATTCGTTCTCTGGTTGAATTTAGAATACGTTTCATTAAAAGCCTCTAAAGATTTGTTCAATCTATTATTTAAAACAGGTACTATTCGTATCCATCTTTGTGGACAAAATCAGGCAAGGTCTCTTTTGCTAATAATTGAATAGTGAATTGATATATCGTTCCGTGATATCTACAAGGTTGTTGCAGTCGACCTGTATAAAATTTGATAGGTCGTTTCAAACAGTCGTTTAATAATAAGATGAGAAGTCATTTGGCGCAAGTTTGTAAAGCTATAGATTGTTAAAAACAATTCTATAAGTGCCTGACTTTTTTGATGTTATTTACTTTAAAAAATACTTATAAGTGACTGTTATAATTAAATATGAATATCTGTAATATGCGCTACTTCACAATAATTCGTCACGCAAAATCCAGTTGGGGTGATCAAGGTTTGAGCGACCATGAACGACCTCTAAATGAGCGTGGTCGACGTGATGCGCCACGCATGGCGACCTGGATTGCACGAACTTTATATAAGCCTGAGGCCTTGATTGTTAGTTCAGCAGTGAGAGCTCAAGAAACTGCTGCTTATTTTATAGAGCGTTTAGCGATTCCTAATCAAGATTACGTCAGTGAACCACGCTTATACCTTGCGGGCATGCAGGAATGGATTCAGGTTTTAGGTGATGCATTAATCTATAAAAAGCATTTGGCGTTTTTTGCTCATAATCCAGGCGTTACTAATATTATTAATTGGCTAGCGGGTGAATCGCTTTTTGATGCACCGACCTGCGCAGTTGCAGTGATCGCTATTCCGGAGGATTGTAAGCGAATTGATTCTGGTGTTGGTAAACTTATCGCCTATAAAACCCCGAAAACTCTTGAGATAGATTAATTTATAAATCCAAAGCTATTGATTATGCCTAGTATAAATTCCCTAAAAGCCTTTAACTTTCAAAAATGGATTGAAGAGCATCGCCATCTACTAAAACCTCCAGTGGGTAATAAATGTATCTGGGAAGACGCAGATATGACCGTCATGGTGGTAGGTGGGCCTAATCAACGCACCGATTTTCATGATGACCCAATGGAAGAGTTTTTTTATATGTTGGAAGGAAATATGACTTTAAAAGTCATTGAAGAGAATGGTTTACCGCCCATTGATATACCAATTAATGAAGGCGAAATTTTCTTCTTACCCGCACACGTTAGGCATTCCCCGCAGCGTGAGGCTAATAGTGTAGGTTTAGTGGTTGAGCCAAAACGTTTAAAAGGTAAGGTTGATGCTTTCGAATGGTATTGTCCACGCTGTAATTACTTGGTCTATAGAGTTGAATTTATACTTAAGGATATTGAAAAAGACTTGCCTCCACTGTTTGCCGCGTTTTATGAATCTGAAGAAAAACGCACTTGTTTTGAATGTGGGCATTTACATCCAGGTAAGGAATTGCCTATTGATGAAGAAGAATAGGATTTTTAGGTCATTGCGAGAAGCGAAGCGACGAAGCAATCTCTTGAATAATCATCTGATCTGAACAAAAGGTTGCAGCGTTTTCATTGAAAGCTCTCAATGACATGCGATTATAAAATATAAGTAGTAAATCTAAATGAATAATAAACTCTCAAATTTTGTTAATACTATGCAAGCCCCTGCAACCTTGGCTATGGCACAAAAAGCCAGAGATGTCGCTGCACAAGGGCATAACGTTATTAATCTCTCTATTGGTGAGCCTGATTTTGATACTCCTCAACATATCAAAGATGCCTGCATAGAAGCAATTCAAGCTGGGCATACTTCCTACACCCCAGTGCCAGGGATTCCGGCTTTACGGTCAGCTATTTGTGAAAAGCTTAAGAGAGAAAACGGTTTAAGCTATAAGCCATCACAGATTGTTGTATCAACAGGTGCAAAACAGTCTATAGCTAATGTGGCATTAGCTTTATTACAAGAAGGTGATGAAGCGGTATTGATAACCCCTTATTGGGTTTCTTATCTGACGATTGCTGAAATGACTGGTGCTAAGGCAATTCCTTTAGCAGCTGATATCAATACCGATTTCAAGGTTACGCCAAAACAGTTGCGTGCTTGTTTGAATGATAAATCCAAGCTCATGATTTTTTCCTCCCCTTGTAATCCAACGGGAGCGGTTTATACCAAGTCTGAGTTAGATGAATTAGCCGAAGTCTTGCGTGAGTTCCCAAATCTTTATGTCATTTCCGATGAAATTTATGAACATATAAATTTTGGAGCAGCACATGCCAGTTTAGCTTCAATAGACGGTATGTATGAGAAAACCATTACCATCAATGGTTTTTCAAAAGGCTATGCCATGACAGGATGGCGCTTAGGGTATCTAGCAGCACCTGAATGGATCGCCAAGGCGGCAGCCAAAATTCAGGGACAGTTTACCTCGGGCGCATGTAACTTTAATCAGCATGCCGCTATTACGGCTTTAAGCGGTGATATGCAGCCAACTAAAGATATGACTGCAAGTTATCTTAAACGTCGTGATATGGTCATTGACTTGCTTAAGCCTTTAAGCGATTTTCAAATTTCTGTGCCTGATGGGGCATTTTATTTATTTCCTGATGTAAGCCGCTTATTTGGTAAAACCGTACTAGG
>CALHVH010000200.1 GCA_938039225.1 uncultured Gammaproteobacteria bacterium | reverse complement strand
TTAATCGCGCCCATGATGGATGAGATACCCATGAGATGCACTGCCAAAATTACAAACGGGAAAGCGTCACCGGTTTGTAACATCAGCGGTGGATACATGGTCCAGCCACCAGCTGGTGCACCACCGTCCATGAACAAGGTTGAGAATAACAATGTGAAAGCAAAAGGAAGAATCCAGAAGCTCCAGTTATTCAATCGAGGTAAGGCCATGTCAGGTGCACCAACTTGTAATGGCACCATCCAGTTAGCAAGACCAGTGAAGGCCGGCATTACTCCACCAAAAATCATGAATAATGCATGCATGGTAGTCATTGAGTTAAAAAACTGAGGGTCAACGTATTGTAAGCCAGGCTGAAAAAGCTCAGCGCGAATCACAAAAGCCATTAAGCCACCAACTATGAACATTGCAAAAGCAAATATCAAATACATGGTGCCAATGTCTTTATGGTTAGTAGCAAAAATCCAACGACGAATACCCTTCTCTGGGCCGTGATGATCGTCGTGTGCGTGGTCTGTCTCGTGGGTGGCTACTGTTGTAGTCATACCTTGCTCCTGAAATACTTGCCGCTTGCGGCATCTCTGGTTTTAATCTAAAAAATAAAAATTCGTTTTTAACTATTTAAATAAAGTACAAATTACTGACTGCGACGGTCGCGAATATCAGCAGGTTGCACTAAATCGCCCGTATCATTACCCCAAGCGTTTCGCTCGTAAGTAGTAACAGCAGCGATTTCAAAATCGTTTAAAGTTGCAAATGATGCCATTGCAGAGCCTGCACGACCTTGTAAAATAATATCGATATGTTCATTTACGTCACCAACGGCTAATGAACCCGCTTTTAAGCTTGGGAATACACCGTCAATTCCGTCACCGCTAATTTGGTGACAACTAGCACAGGCTTTGTTATACGAGGTTTCGCCTGCAGCCATTAACTCTTGCATGCTGTAGTCTTTATATTCAAAACTACTTTCAGAAATTTTCTTCTCGATCCATGCAGCGTACTCATCATCCGATACGGCACGAACGACAATAGGCATAAAGCCGTGATCTTTACCGCAAAGCTCGGCACATTGACCACGATAAACTCCTGGCTCTTCGGCTCTGAACCACATTTCGTTTACAAAGCCTGGAATGGCATCTTTTTTGCCGCCTAACTCAGGAACCCACCAAGCGTGGATTACATCAGCGCCAGTTAGAAGTAATTGGATTTTTTTGCCTACTGGTACAACCATGTCGTTATCCACAGCTAGCAAGTAATTTTCAACGGTACGAGGATCTATACCCGAGCCTTTCTGACGGGCAAGGTTACTGTCTTCGGCTAAGTAACTTTTGAAGAATAAGTTTTTGTCTGAATCTTCAGAAACTTTTACATCTAAATATTCATAGCCCCAGTTCCATTGATAACCAGTCGCTTTAATAGTGATATCAGCTTTGCTGGTGTCTTCAATAGTTATTAAAGGTCCAGTTGCCGCATAAGCCATATAAAAAAGAATGAGCACAGGAATTGCAGTCCACAAAATTTCTAATGAAGTACTGTGATGAAATTGTGCTGCAACAGCGCCTTTGGATTTACGATGCTTGATGATTGAATAAATCATGGCACCAAACACGACAACAGCAATTACACAACAAATGTAGAAAATTAGCATATGTAAGCTATAAACTTCATTAGTAACTGAGGTAACGCCCTTAGGCATATTTAAGCCCCATTCGCTAGGGACCGCTTCAGCTGCAGATAGGCTGATTGAATTAATAAGAGTAAAAATTCCGAACAAGATTCGCTTTGACATGCAAGCAACTCCAATTTGTGGGAGGTGGTTAAAAAGTGACTGAACTTAGCTCGCCATTATCGCAGATTTTGAGCCTTATTGCCTTGGAAAATCGCTCTTAACTTACAAAAAGGATTAAGTTTTTTTAAAGCGATTGGAGATTAAGCAGATTCATAATTTTATACGAATAATAATCCAGTTAAAAAGCAAGAAATTTCACCTTTTTTAAGCATTCTGCTTAAGTGATAAAAACCATATGTAAGTAAACGCTATTTCTTGCGCGTAATAAGGCCATCTAATGGAAACTGGAATTCTTGAGGTGTACGAGATTTACTCTTACCATCACCCGCCCACGTTTGCCCATAAACCACTTCAAAGCTTATTTCATAAGAAGAACCAGTCGTTTGCCTGGGGTAATTTTGAGCAATGTGCTGAATTTGAGTGTCAGTAAAAGTCTGTAAAATATGGCCAGTTGCATGTAACTCATTGAATAAACTATGAAAAGTATCAAATTGCAAAGTATGAATATCTACATCCACAACAGGTTCTCGCATACCAGCACGCAGTAAGGCGTCACCAATATCATGCATATCAGTTAAATGCCCAAACGCTAAATCATGTGAGTCTATTTTTGCATCAGATAATGCAAGACGTAATTCTTTGAAACTATCAGGACCCAGGGTAGAAAAGCTAAAGAGTCCATTTTCACGCAGAACACGCTGTACTTGTTTAAACACTTGGTCTGGGTCAACACAGTTTTGTAAGAGAAGACTAGAAACTACACAGTCAAACGAGTTATCGGCATAGCTTAAATCTTCGGCTTGGCAATGAATAAAATCGATTTTTTTAAACCAAGGCTTTCGTTTTTTGGCGAGTCTAAGCATTTTTTCAGATGCGTCTGTAAAACAGAGCTTTGCTTTTGGAAACGTTTTGCTTAGAGTCTTAAGGCTATGAGCCGTTCCGCAACCCAAATCCAAAACTTGTGCCACAGGAATATTGATTAACTCAAGGCGACTTAGTAATTCATCAGCAATTAGGTTTTGTAAAACTGCATGTTGATCATATTGATGAGCAATTTCTTCATACTTCGCTTGGATAGTTTGAGAATTTATTGAGGAAGTGTGCATGTAGGATTAATCTGAAAATTACATTGAAAAGCTATAGCGCCTAGTAAGCACTATTATAATGCGTATGTGACCAAGGAAAGTCATGATTTAAGAACAAATAAAAATAGGGAAATTATTTGCTGTTTAATAAATTAAAAAATTGGCTAAAAACTCGTTTACGTAATGATTGCTTGCTCTGTGGAGCTGACATTCTTGAATATTATGGCTCAGAGTCAAGTGCTGATGTCGTTGTTGATTTTTGTGCACAGTGTAGAAACCAATTTACTGCAAATTTATATTGCTGTACTACTTGTTCTATACCCTTAAAAGAAACTGGCAACAATCATTACACAGAACTTATCTGTGGTCATTGTCAAAAACAAATGCCCCTATGGACAATGGCACTTACAAGTTTTACTTATGAATACCCTGTAGATCGTTTATTAATAGCGCTTAAATATCAAAGGCGTATTGATTATGCTAAAAGTTTAGCGCTTTTTTTAAAGCGTGATGTTGAGTTGGTATATGACTTTGATAATGCTTCTGCAGCGAAGCCAGATTGTATAGTGCCCGTTCCATTACACGTAATTAGGGAAAGTTTTAGAGGTTATAACCAAGCAACTTTACTTGCACATGAATTATCAAAAGAGTTGAAATTACCATTAAATAATAGGCTTATTAGCAGAAAGAGACATACACCTCAGCAATCACGTCTATCAAAAAAACAAAGAGCAAAAAATTTACGACACGCGTTTGAGGTTAATGCACAAGAACCAATACCACAATATGTGGCATTGCTGGATGATGTAATGACAACGGGTTCAACGGCTCATGCTGTTACCAAAACTTTATTAGATGCGGGAGTTAAACGTGTTGATGTATGGTGTATAGCTAGAGCCGAATAAGTTTTTTGTCAATATGAGGACGCAAAAAAGCCCGCAAAAGCGGGCTTTTAAATAAAACTGTAAACTATCTACAGTTTTACTTTGACCAACTTATTTTGGTAAACGAATTTTTTGACCAACAAAAATTTTGTCTGGATCTTCAATCACTTCACGATTAGCTTCAAAGATTTTTGGATACTGCATTGCATCGCCATAAACACGTTTTGCAATTTTTCCTAAGGTGTCGCCAGCTTGAATTACGTAAAATTCAGTCCCATCATCTTCTTCGCCTGCAGGAGCGTCAACAGGTTTAGCAGAACCAGCGGCATCACCTTGTTCGTCAGTTGCAGCAGGTGCTTCTGGAGCTGCAACAGTAATTTGACTCATTACATCAGCAACACCGGCTATGTTACCAGCGATTAAAACAGCTTTCTCTTTAGTCGCTTTTGAGTCTACTTCACCCTTTAGTACAGCAATTCCACCATCAAAATCAACTTCAAAATCTCGAATACCAATACCCGCTTCTTGAATGTGGTCACGAATTTTTTCGGCAGCCTCTTCATCTTTATTAAAAACGCGTTTACCGATATCTTTTACAAAACCAAATAATGACATATTGTTTTCCTCATTTAATATATTGGTGCACAGAGTTATCCCTATGCCATCCTATGAACGGATAACTATAACAAATAATTCTAATGTTTCAGTGCCAGATGTGAATATTTTTGTTAAAGAAGCGGATTAATTGAGCTGAAATGAAGAATTATGCCGATTAGTACACTTAAACCTACCCAATGATTGTTTAAAAACGCTTTGAAACACAGTTCATGTTTACGGTCTTTGAGTAAATACTGCTGATAGAGCATGAGACAGCTAGCGATCCCTAAGCCAGAGAAATAGAAACTAGCACTTTGCCAGTCATGACCTAAGTCAGTCATCACGTCGAAAAGCACAATGAGAGTAGCTATTTGCAAAATGCCGATAATTAATCGGTCATATTTACCAAACAAGATAGCGCTCGATTTGACGCCAATTTTTAAGTCGTCTTCTCTATCGACCATGGCATACATGGTGTCGTAAGCAATGGCCCAACAAATATTCGCAACTAAAAACTTCCACGCCGTTATTGGTAAGTTAGAAAAATGACTTAAATCTAACTGTGCCGCAAAAGCCATTGGAATGCCCCAGCCAAAGGCTATTCCAAGCCAAGCTTGAGGGAGGGAAATATAGCGTTTGGTAAATGGGTAAATAATTGCCAAGAACAGAGCAACTATAGAGAGTAATATTGTTAGCTTGTTGGTAAACAAAACTAAAATGAATGCGACTAAGCAAAGGCCAGTGAATAGTAACAGGGCTTCTTTTTCTGAAACGCGACCTGAAGTTAAAGGCCTGTCTTTGGTTCTGTTCACATGCTTATCAAAATGTCTATCAGCATAATCATTAATTACACAACCAGCAGCTCGCATGAGAACGCAGCCTAGTGTGAATATAATTAACAAATGAGTTTTTGGAAGACCTTCGGCTGCAAAGAACAATCCCCATAAGGTTGGCCACAACACCAGATAGATTCCGATAGGTTTATCGAAACGCATGAGTAGCCAGTAATTTTTTAGAGAGTTTTTAGTCGAAGGTTTAATGGTCTGCATGCTAGTTAGCAATAATACTCAACACCAGAATGAGTTTCCGATACTATGCTTGGTGCTACATGTTGCATAAAAACTTCAGTTACTAATAAAGGTACTTCAGCAGTGTTTTTACCAGGCACCTTAAACAACGAGCGTCGAGCCCAAAGAGTAATATCTTCTTCAAAAATGAATTCGACTTCTAATTCACTTAAGTCTAAAAGTGCATATTCAAAAGCACTGCGTTTAACATTCGGAATACTAAATAAGTACTGTCCTAAGGTTTCTCTGCCTAAGTCAGCCAGCCACGGGAGTTCATCTGTTGCCCAACAAGGTGCATAGGTTTCAGCATAGATATAGGGTTTGGGCCCAAGGCTGATAACCACGATGCGTTTAAGGATTTCGGCATCGGTGATATCAAGTTTTTTATTTATTTCAGGTGTTGATTTTTCTATGCGACTATCTTCAAGTGTTAATTGTAAATCGTCGTTTGAAAAATGTTTTTGTAAGGCCTCGGTTAGGGATCCTGAGTACTTTAGGATACGGTTGGCGCGTTCAGGCAAATAAGCCAGAGCAGACCAATCGGCACGGTGCCAAATTTCAGAATTTATTCCCATAGGCTTATTTTACACCATGCCATAGCGTAAGCGGTCACCTAACCAGCGTCTTACCAAGGCTTGAGCATGTTTAGGTTTGGTAGATAAAATATCATCAGCATAGTCTTGCAAACCCGGAATAAGATGTGCATCTCTTAAAATATCGGCAATACGCATTTGCATAAGCCCTGTTTGCCTTGTTCCTAAAAGCTCACCTGGGCCACGGATTTGTAAGTCTTTTTCAGAAATTTTGAAACCATCAGTGGTTTCGCGCATGGTCTGAAGTCTTAACTTCGCCGTATCTGATAAGGGGGCCTTATACAACAACACACAATACCCAGAATCCGCGCCACGGCCGATGCGACCGCGTAATTGATGTAATTGAGATAATCCTAAACGTTCAGCATTTTCAATGACCATCAAATTTGCGTTAGGAACATCAACTCCAACCTCAATAACCGTTGTGGCGACTAATAAGTTTACGTCGCCGGCTTTAAATGCCTGCATCACTAACTCTTTTTGAGCATTTTTGAGGCGACCGTGAACAAGTGCAATTTTTAGATTAGGAAATACTTCACTTAGCGTTTGCGCTGTAATTTCTGCCGCTTGGCATTGCAAGTGTTCGGACTCTTCGACTAAAGGGCACACCCAATATACTTGTCGTCCCTCTCTAACGATTGAATTCACACGTTCTAAAACCTTATGCCGTCGCTCTTCTGAAATCACCGCGGTGGTGACAGGTTTTCTGCCCGGGGGTAACTCATCAATAACGGATACATCCAAATCGGCATAAGCGCTCATGGCTAAAGTACGCGGAATTGGGGTTGCAGTCATGATGAGTTGATGAGGGATACCATATTTTTCAAAATTGCCTTTTTCTCTCAAAGCTAATCTTTGATGCACTCCAAAACGATGTTGTTCATCGATAATGCAAAGGCCAAGTTTTTTATACTCAACACCTTCTTGGAATAAGGCATGCGTACCAACTAAAATATTAGTTTCTCCAGAAGCGAGAGCAGCAAGTGATTCTCTTTTTGCCTTAGCGCCTAAGCTACCACTCAGCCAACCAATATTGATATCAAAATCTTCAAACCATGCAGTAAAATTTTTAAAATGCTGTTCGGCTAAAATTTCGGTTGGGGCCATGATGGCAATCTGAAAGCCTTTGCTGAGTGCGGCCAAAGCGCTGATAGCAGCAACCACAGTTTTTCCCGAGCCAACATCACCCTGTAATAAACGCAACATAGGGTGAGGATTGGCTAAGTCATTATTAATTTCTTTAAGTACACGTTCTTGTGCCGAAGTTAAATCGAAACTTAATTGTTTAATAAACTGTTCGCGCAGGGACTTTTTTGTGATTAATTTAGGAGCTTTATCGCGTTTCTGTTCTAAACGAACTTGGCGCAAACTGATTTGATGAGCCAGTAATTCTTCAAGTGATAATCGTAATATTGCTGGGTGCTTGCCACTATTCAAATCATCTACAGAGGTGTTGGGAGGAGGTTGATGCAAAATTTCCAAGCAGCTGACTAAGTCAGGTAGTTTATTGTTCTCTAACAATTCACTGGGTAGTAACTCAGGAAATTGTAGATTACGAATTTGAGTGAGGGCTTGCTTTATCCATAAGCGCCAACGGCCTTGTCCAATACCTTCTGTGGTAGGGTAAATGGCCGTTAAGTGTTCTTCAACCGACTCTTGAGCAAAATCTTTTAATACTCGGTATTCCGGATGAATCATTTCCCAGCCTTTTTTTCCGCGACGTACTTCACCAAAACACCGCACCGTGGCACCTTGTGAAAATTGGGCTTGCTGCTGTTTACTGAAATGAAAAAAACGTAGAGTTAGTATTCCAGAACCATCAGAGAGAGTGACTAACATAGAGCGTTTTCCTCGAAAAACGCTTTGACAAGTTTCTACACTGGCCTCAATGACAGCTCTTTGGTTAAGTTGGCATTGAGCAATGGGTATTATTCTGGTGCGATCTTCATATCGAGACGGTAGGTGGAATAATAAATCTTTTAGATTCTTAATTCCGTAGTCGTCTAGTTTTTTAGCCATAGCAGGACCAACCCCATTGAGGTTATTTAGGCTAAGGCTGGACGTTTTTTTGGATGAAGTAGTAGTAATAATATTAACTGCGTTCGATATTGATAATAAAGCTCAGGCTTTCAATATCTTGCAGAATGTTTTGTAAATGTTCAAGGTTTTTTACATAGAACTGAAATACAAGATAGCTTACATCGTCGTCTTTAGTTTGCACACTAACTGATGCAATATTGGTGTCGTGATCTGAGATTCGAGTTGAAAGCGCAGCTAATACACCAGGTTCATTATTAGTTGTAATTTTGAGTTCACATAAGAAATCAGATTGAACTTGTTCTTCCCAAGTAACATCCAACCAACGAGCAGGCTGGTTTCGATAGCCCACCAAATTGCCACAGGTGTCGCGGTGAATAACGATGCCTCTACCTGTGGTTAAGTAACCAATGATGGAATCGCCAGGTAGTGGGTAACAGCACTTTCCATACGTAACGACCAAGCCTTCAGTACCGCTGATGGTCAAACTTTGTTGTTCCTCAATCTCAATATTGTTTGAATCTTTAAGGGGCACTAGGCGTTGAGCAACCAAGGGGGCAAGGCGTTGACCCAAACCGATTTCTTTAAATAAATCCCGTTTACGTTGTAAATTATACTCTTCAGCTAAGCTTTGTAAGCTTGCTCGAGTAATTTTTTTCAGGCTAGAGTCCAGGTTTCGAAGCGCTCTATCAAGCATTCGTTTACCCAAGTCCTCGGCACCTGTTTCAGTTAGTGAGCTTATGTATTGACGAATACTGTGTCTTGCTTTGGGTGTAGCAACAAAATTGAGCCAAGCAGAATTAGGTTTGGATTTTTTATCGGTAATAATTTCCACAGTTTGACCATTTTCTAAACGGGTACTCAAAGCAACCATTCGTCTATCCACTTTGGCTCCAATGCAACGATGCCCAACATCAGTGTGGATTGCATAAGCAAAATCTACAGGTGTAGAAGCACGCGCTAGGCGAATGATTCGACCTTTAGGGGTAAATACAAAAACTTTGCCCGGGAATAAATCGGTTTTTACATCCTCAACAAAGTCTTGCGTGTCACCAGCCGTGCCTTGGTTAAGACTAACGAGATTATGAATCCACTCGCGCGCTCTAATTTGTGGCGCCAGTTCATTATCAACAACACCTTTGTAATGCCAGTGCGCTGCAATACCCTCTTCAGCTAATCTGTGCATGTCTTGTGTACGAATTTGAACTTCAAGGGGCATACCGCGTGGCCCAAGTACAGTGGTATGCAAGGATTGATAGCCATTTTGTTTAGGAATAGCAATGTAATCCTTAAACTTTCCAAGCATGGGTCTGTAGCGTGTATGCACCAAGCCTAGCACTCGATAACATTCATCGACGCTGTCTACCACTATACGTATTCCAAAAATGTCGACAATGTCACGTAGTGGTAATTGCTGCTCTTGCATTTTTCTATACACAGAAAAAATTTCTTTTTTGCGGCTTTGAATTTGTCCTTTAATTTTTGCCGCCGCCATGAGTTTTTTAAGATGTTTAGAGGCATCTTTTACCAGTTGTTTTTCACTGCCGCTGGTTTTTTGAATGGCTTCTTTGATTACACGATAACGATCTGGATAAAGGGCCTTTAGACCTAGTTTTTCTAAATCACTCTTAATTTCATGCATGCCTAGGCGGTGAGCAAGAGGAGCATAAATATCAAGAGTTTCTCTTGCAATACGACGTTTTTTGTCACGTTTCAAACTGCCAAGAGTGCGCATATTATGTAAACGATCTGCAAGTTTGATAATGATGACGCGTACATCATCACTCATGGCTAACATGAGTTTACGAAAACTTTCGGCTTGAGCTTCTTCTCGCGAACGGAACTTGAGTTGATCAAGTTTACTAACGCCATCCACTAATCCAGCTACGGTTTCACCGAATTCAGAAGCAACATCTTCTCTTGCGACATCGGTGTCTTCTATAGTGTCATGTAAAATCGCGGCAATGAGTGTTTGTGCATCAAGGCGCATATCGGCCAGAATTGAGGCCACAGCAACAGGGTGCGATATATACGGCACCCCACTCTGTCGCTTTTGCCCATCGTGGGCTTTGAAGCCAAAGGTAAAGGCTTTTTGAATTTGTCCGACTTCTTCTGGACTAAGATAAGTTTTTACTTTATCCAGTAAGTTGACTATTCCCAGCGCACGTTTGCCTGGGTGGAGGCGGTCAAGAATCGATGTGCCTACCTCCATTTATCCTTTACTCTTGAGCCATCAATTCCGTTTCAGTAGCGGCTTGATCTTCAAGTTCTTTGAATTCAGCGGCTAATTTTTCATCCTGAACGGCTTTTTCACGAGCTTCCATGATTTCTTGAGTAATTAGTCCGTCAGCGATTTCGCGCAGAGCTATGACTGTTGGCTTATCATTATTGCGCGGAACCATTGGCTCAGAACCATTGGCAATTTGGCGAGCGCGCTTAGACGCTAATAAAACCATTTCAAACATATTGTCTGAATTCTTAAGGCTATCTTCAACTGTAATGCGAGCCATAGTATTTTCCTGTTTTAGCTATATATATGCTGAAAAGCAATGTTTTAAAAGTGATTTCACTGCTGAAAAGCTTAATATTATGTGTATATTTTAAACAATATTCAGAGCCTTAAACGGACACTTATTCCGACGAACTTCATCTGAAGTCATCAAAAGGGTGTTCAAGCAAGGGAAATTCACTGGAATTAGCACACATTTTAGCTAATTTTCGCAAGCTAAGGTAATTTTTTGTGCGAATCTGAAAA
>CALHVH010000199.1 GCA_938039225.1 uncultured Gammaproteobacteria bacterium | reverse complement strand
GTTGATTATTATCAGAGTTTAAGTAGTGAAGAAAAGCAAAAAATTCAAACTCAGGTCAGTGAATTAGGCTTTTTAGAGGCTTTAAATGCACCAATTCAGAACAGACTGACCAGAAAAAATAATCAATTAATTTTTGCTGAGCAGTAGGGTATTCAAATTTCATATCCAGGCCTCGTTTTTCGAGGCTTTTTTATTTGTGAATAGGCTACAATAAATCTAATGCCAGAAAATACACTTCTACAAGCAATAGAACAACACGAATTAGGAAATCAATTTTCTAATGTCTTGCTTGCCAGTCCTTATACTATAGGTATTGTTGAAAAATACGCTACTGAATTTGCAATTGCCCTAGAGGATGGCTTTTGGTTTTCAAAAGCTGATTACTCGAAAAGTAAGAGTAATGAGATTCCTTATTATGCCGAAATATTGTCTTCAAATACTGATGTTCAATGTAAGTATGCCTTAAGAAAATTTCGTAATTTTCATTCTGCACGTTTACTGTGGCTGGATTTAACTGGCCAGATTAACTGGCGAAATCTACTCAAAGCACAGTCTGATTTAGCCGATTTATGTACCCAAGCGGCCCTTAATTATTTAGAGCGTGAGTTTTCAGAAAAGTATCAAAAACCTGTTTATACCGATGGTAGTCCAATGCAACTTAGTGTGATTGCTATGGGTAAATGGGGTGGCCAAGAGCTGAATTTCTCATCTGATATCGATTTCATTTTGCTTTATGGTGAAAGTGTAGATGTACAAGGTAAAGATGGGCGCCGTGATATTGAATCGCATCAGTATTTTATTAAACTCTCGCAACGTTTGATTCGTTTGCTAGATGATATAAGCGCTGATGGTTTTGTATATCGTTGTGATACTCGGTTACGTCCATTTGGAGATTCAGGGCCCTTGGTGCTTAGTATAGCCGCCTTAGAGCAGTACTTAACGTCGCACGGACGTGAGTGGGAGCGCTATGCGTATTTAAAAGCACGCTGTGTGACTGGTGATTCTCAGGTCTGTGATGAGTTTAATCAATTACGTAGGCCATTTGTGTACCGACGTTATTTGGATTTTGGCGTGTTTGCTAAATTACGCGACATGCATGCACAAATTGCTGAGCAAGTGAGGAGAAAAGAAAATCAAGCCAATTTAAAACTTGGTCGAGGGGGTATTCGAGAGTGCGAGTTTTTAATACAAGCTATGCAACTACTTAGAGGCGGTAGGATACAATTATTACAACAAACGAATTTTTACTCGGCCTATCAGGCACTTCAAAAAGAAGGTATTTGGACTGACGAAAACTCAGATTTATTAGAAGCATATGTTTATTTAAGGCTTTTGGAAAACCGCTTACAGGCTTTACATCAAGAACAAACTCATGAGCTTCCAAATAATTTGAAAAACCAAGAAGCGCTTGTAAGGGCAATGCAGGCCGATTCTTGGCAAGGCTTACTCAATACGCTAGATTTGCATAGACAAGCAGTGGTTAAGCTTTTTGATGAGCATATGTCTATATTGCAGTTGAATATAGACTCTGAAAATAGCGAACCCGAACTTAATCTAAAAACCTTAATGAGCAGGCTGGATGCGTATTCATCTGAATTGCATTCAGAGTTTAGTGATTTGACCAGTTCTCGATACTATCTTAATCTAAATGACACCACGCAAAATACTTTGGATAGATTGCTCAACCTATATATTCAGGAAATTGACCCGCTAGATAAAAGTAAAGCCGATTCAATACTGGCGGCGAGTCGAAATTTTCTAAAAATTATACGCTCAATAGGTCGACGTTCCGTATATTACGCTTTACTAGTTGAAAGACCGGCCGCCTTAAAACATTTAATACAAGTGTGCTTTGTAAGTGATTATCTATGTGAGCAAATAGCCTTACGCCCAATTTTACTTGATGAGTTGCTTGATCCTCGAATATTAAGCACAAAGCCTAGTGAAGCTGAAATTCAAACCGCCACAGTAAAAGTTTATGAGAATGCAAAAAATTTTGAAATTGATCAATTTGTTAATGATTTAGTCGTGCATAAGCATGTACAAAGTTTTCGAATTGCAACAGCAGAGATTTTTAAAAATTTACCCTTAATGAAGGTTAGCGATAGGCTTAGCGATGTGGCTGAGAATATCTTAAGCGTTGTGGTGCAACGTGTGCTGGATGAAACTTTAGTAAAATTCTCTCTTCCTGAATTATCTATACAAGAAAGTGGCTTTGCCATTCTTGCTTATGGAAAATTAGGGGGCTTAGAACTGAGTTATAGCTCTGATTTGGATATTGTCTTTTTATATGATAGCTCGATTTTGACTAAAAATAGTATTACGCTTCAAGATGAGTCTGATATTAATAAATTCTATACCCGTCTTGTACAACAGTGTTTACGCTATCTAAATATGCCAAGCAGTATGGGACGGCTATATGAAATTGATACACGTTTGCGTCCAAGCGGAAACTCAGGCTTTTTGATCAGTTCTATAGATGCGTTTCAGATGTATCAAGAACAAGAAGCCTGGGTTTGGGAACATCAAGCATTAACACGTTCTAGAGTAGTCTTGGGTTCGCAAATCTTGAAAGAAAAAATTAATCAAATCAGACAGGATGTATTATGTTCTAAAATTGATTACACAAGCTTGAATGCAGAAATTTACACTATGCGTTTGCGAATGTACAAGCAATATAAAACCAAAAATGCTCATCAAAAAAAATTTCACTTAAAACATTCTCCAGGTGGAATGATTGATATTGAGTTTTTGGTTCAGTACTTAGTTCTTAAGTTTGCTGGTGAATACCCTGATTTATTAAAATATTCAGATAATATCAGGCAATTAGAATCATTAACAAGTTGCGGAATTTTAAATAAAGACGATGCGCAGGAATTAATCCAAGCCTATATTCATTTACGCGAGCATGTACATTTGCTTAGTTTACAATCAAAAGCCCCTATAATTGAAGAGTCAATGATTGAAAATACGCGTCAGGTGGTAATGCGACATTGGCTTTCTCACTTTATGCATATTGAGTGAACCTTTTACTGGCTCTTCGGT
>CALHVH010000198.1 GCA_938039225.1 uncultured Gammaproteobacteria bacterium | reverse complement strand
ATGAGCATCCCTATAAAAGTAAAGAGGCCTGGATGTTATTAGCTTGCGATAAAGGGTACGAAAAAGGGTGTTCGCAAAATAGCAAAATGATGAGTTTGTTTTGTATGTTTGACTCAAGTTGTCAATCAGGTGGTGATCTCCAGCAAGGTATTGTTTGGGAACAAGGACAGTTTAGCTATGACCAATATCGGCGTACCGCTGATGAGCTTAAACAAATTTTAGACACTAAGGATTGGGAAAGATTAGGTTTTTAAAATCCTAATCTGTAAATACCATGTCTACTACACACTCTTTTTTTGATAAAAAGCATGCCAGCTCAATTTTTAAAATTGGCTTGCCATTAATTATTAATAATCTAGCAATGATGAGTATGAATTTGACTGACACGATTATGTCTGGTCGTCATAGTACTGATTCATTGGCAGCAGTCGCAGCGGGTGGTGCCGTTTGGACCATTGTTTTTTTAGCAGGTACTGGGGTCATCATGGCCTTAAGTCCTATAACCGCTCAATACCATGCGGCAGAACAATCTGAGAAAGCCGGTTTCTTTTTACGTCAAACTTTATGGCTTGCATTATTGCTTGGTATCGCTTTGTTATGCGTTGGGCAGAATCTTGAATGGGTATTTGTGTATTTTGGTTTGGAGCCGGAAATTGTAAGTCTTGCGCATGAGTATTTGAGTTACATCACTTTGTGTTTGCCCTTTGTTTTTGGGTATATGTGTTTACGTATGACCAGTGAAGGTATTGGGCATACACGACCAATAATGTACATTGCAATTTTTTGTGCGTGCTTAAATATACTGCTTAATTGGGTATTTATTTATGGAAAATGGGGCTTCCCAGAAATGGGTGCGGCTGGCTGTGGCTTGGCGTCGGCAATCATTTTTTCGTTAATGTTTTTCTTAATTGTTTTGTATGTACTAAAAAACAGAGTTTATAAACCGCTTAAACTGTTTCACAAATTTGATTGGCCACAATTAAAAGCGATTAAAGAATTACTCATTTTGGGCGTTCCAATTGGGATTAGTATAGTGGCTGAAATTAGTTTATTCAGTGTTGCCGCTTTATTGATGGGTTCATTAGGAAAGACTGTTTTAGCAGCCCATCAAATCGCACTTAACTATGCAGCCTTTATGTTTATGGTACCGTTTGCCTTAAGTATGGCCAATACCTCCGTAGTTGGGCAGTTGATAGGCCAAGGTAAGGCCTTAGAGGCTCGTACGGCTGGGCGTACAGGTATCATTCTTGCAACTGGATTCATGACCTTGTCAGCTGTGGTGATGATTTTATTTGCTCATCAAATTATTGGTCTATACACTCAAGATGCCTTAGTAGCTAAAATAGCAGTGAGTCTTTTAGCAATGGCGGCGGCGTTTCAAATTGTTGATGGTATTCAGGTTGCTGCAAGTGGAGCCTTAAGAGGCTATAAGGATACTCAAATACCAATGTATGTTAATTTATTCTCTTATTGGGCTGTAGGTTTTATGATGGCTTGGTATTTAGGTATTAAACTCGAACTGGGTCCAAGTTATATATGGGCTGGACTCGTTGGTGGATTGGCCGTGGCTTCAGTCTTATTAACATGGCGTTTTGAGAAAATATCGAGTCGAACGATTAAATCGGTGACTAAATAAATTTTTGAGATATGAAAACTACCTTTGCTTTAATTTTTTGTATTTCGGTTATGCTCTTGATGTATTTATCAGGAGCTATTAATAAAGCCAAGCCCGAATATATCGCTTTACAAAATTTTTCTTTATACAACAAAATTGAATGTACACAAAGCTGTGCTGAAAAAGTCGTAATTGGAGAAATACAAAAAGGTGATCGATTAAAAATATTGTCGCAAATAAAAGGCAGAACCAAAACGGTCTTAAGAGTTGAATCAGATACTGCAGCTGGCTGGATTACTTATGATGAGGCACTAATGCAAAAAGTGAAAGAGGACGTAGAAAATTAATACTTCAAATAATAACGGATCATATTCTTACCGAAAAAACTCTTATCTAACACTCACTAATATAATTGTGGCTGTTACTGCGATTGTGTTTTTTGTAAGCGAAAGTGGAGTATTTGGTGAACCAAACCTAATGATGTTGTACTTCGCAGATAATCCCAATAATCGTGTCTGGCAATATCTCACGCATATTTTTATGCATGGCAGTGTTAATCACTTGCTGTTTAATATGTTTGGTCTTTGGATGTTCGGACAAATTTTAGAAAAAGTGTGGGGTACAAAAAAATTCCTTATTTTCTATTTAACCTGTGGCATTGGAGCGGCACTGTTTTATTTGTTCATTCAAAAACTTGAGTTTAATTCTATACTTGCAAGTTTAGAGAATGCTGGGCTAAACGCACGAGATAGCATTGCTTTATTTTCAGACGGTATGTATCGAACTGATATTCCAGAGTCCCAAAAAGGTGTACGAATTTTTGCAACACCTATGGTTGGGGCATCAGGTGCAATTTATGGAATTCTAGTGGCATTTGCTTTGCTTTTCCCAAATCATAAATTAGCACTAATATTCTTGCCCGTACCTATTGCAGCTAAATACTTTGTACCAGTACTTCTCGGACTGGATTTATTCTCAGGAGTAACAGGTTTCAGTATTTTTGGTGCAGGCAATGTGGCCCACTTTGCTCATATTGGCGGAGCAATTGTAGGGTTTCTTCTCATGCTTGCTTGGCGCAAGAATACGCAATTTAGCCTATATCAACAGTAGACTTAAATGACAGATAAACCGGAAAAAAAAGCCAAACTCATACAAGGCGATGTATCTAAAACCTTAATTAATCTAACGGTACCAATGATTATTGGGATCTTAGCAATTGTTGGCTTTGGTTTAGTGGATAGCTATTTCATTAGTCTATTAGGTACAAAGGAGCTTGCTGCAGTGAGCTTCACCTTTCCAGTTGGTATGGTACTTACTAATATTGCCATTGGTCTTGGAGTGGGAGTATCTTCGGTTTTATCCAGAATTATTGGTCAAGGTGATTCGCGTCGTGCGCAACGCATTGCTACGGATAGTATTTTTCTGGCATTAGTATTAGTCGTTATTATTTGCGTTGCAGGGATATTAACCATTTACCCTCTTTTTACTGCATTGGGTGCTGAGGCAGATGTTTTACCGATTATCCATGAGTACATGTACATTTACTATTTTGCAGTTCCGTTTTTAGTGATACCGATTGTTGGTAATTCTGCAATTCGTGCAACAGGTGATACCAAAACACCTAGTATCATTATGGTTGTGGCTGCAGTTGGCAATGCAATACTGGATCCATTGCTTATTTTCGGTTTGTGGGGGTTCCCGGAATTGGGTATTGAAGGCGCAGCCTACGCCACATTATTTGGTTGGATGTTCTCAACCGTAGCGGCACTATGGGTATTAGGTAAGCGCGAACATTTACTAAGTTTTGTTAAGCCAAAATTAGCTGATGTTTTACAATCATGGCGCGACGTTTTATACATTGGTGTGCCTGCTGCCGCTACCTACAGTTTGGCTCCGATAGCTTCTGGTGTGTTGTTAGCAATTGTTGCAACTTATGGAACAGAAGCGGTAGCTGCCTACGGTGTGGGAGTAAGGGTTGAACCTATAGCCATTATTATCGCTTTAGGTTTATCTGCAGCTTTACCTGTATTTGTAGGTCAAAATTGGGGTGCTAAAAAATACCTAAGAGTTAAAGAGAGTATTTCAAAGTCAAAAAACTTTATTGTTGTTTCCCATTTACTGATAGCAGCTTTCTTATTTTTAAGTGGAAAGTTCATTGCGCAAGCGTTTAGTGATGAAGCGGATGTAGTTGCATTAATTGTTATTTATCTCTGCATAGTACCGTGGGGTTTTGCAGGCCTGGGAGTGTCAATCATCGGTAGTTCCGTATTTAATGCTGTCAATAAACCATTTAACGCAATGCTATTAAATGTTCTACGATTATTTGTATGCTTTGTCCCCTTTGCATGGTTGGGTTCACACTTTTATGGTTTAAAAGGCCTATTTTGTGGCATGATGCTAGGCAATGTTGTTGCAGGACTTATAGCGTGGTTTTGGTTGCGAAAAGATTTTTTGCAATTAGAGCCAAAAGCAAGCCCTATTGATACTGCATAATAGGACTTTATTTTTTATTAGGAGGTTTTATGCAAACCTTAATCCGCGCCATTATTTTATCTCTATTGATTTCCATTTTATCAGCCTGTTCGTCTCTGACATCGTTTGAAAAACCCACTTTGAGTATTGCTGATCTTAGACCCACTAAGTTTGCTAAGG
>CALHVH010000197.1 GCA_938039225.1 uncultured Gammaproteobacteria bacterium | reverse complement strand
TTGTAATCGTTGCCTCCGAAACTTCAGCTTCGCTTTGTAGTCGACTACCCGTAACTACAACTTCTTCTAATGCCATATCAGCAACAGGTGAAGATTGATTCGTAATACTAGATTTTTCTTTACGTAGATAGCTAGTATCTTTTTTATAAAAATTCAGAAGCCATGGTGATAAAGGTGCGAAATTAGCATTAATTGATGGCCTATGTGTAGACAATGTTAGCTTTACATTATTCCAATCTTCGCCAGTTACTTGTGACACAGAGGCTAATTGATCCAGGCGTAGTTGAGACTTGTCACTATCTAAGCGGGCATCGTACATCGCTTGCCAGCCAGCACCAGGAATTTGATATTCAAGAAGGAAGGTACCAGATGTTTTTTCTTGAGTCTCTAAAGCAATGCGTGCGGTAATGGTTTGTTTTTGCCCTGTGCTCAGTTTGTTAAGGTTTTGATTAAGTAAGCCTATGTTTTTATCAATATCTCGTTGAGCAATTACCGCGGTACTTCGTGCCTTAAGCATTTCAGCCGAACCATTTTGCAGTAAGGACCATGCTTGTTGCCAGTTAGTGGGATCTAAGTTGCCAATTTCCATTTCTTCACGCATTAATTTGGGCTGTGTTTGCACTAAAGATTGCATAAAGGTTTTCTGTAAATCTAAGGCTTCGATTTGGTTTTGAAAATCCTTACGAGCATCTTGTAAGTCTTGGATTTTTTGTCGAAGTTCGGCTTCGATTTCATTGCTGTAATTATTGCTGAAGGCCCGTTCTGCTTCAACTGAGCCAATTTCAATTTCCCCTATGCCTTGGCCGCTCACACGTAGACTATCAATCAGTATATTACCCGGTAAGTCATTAATTATTATAGTGTTTTCGCCAGAATCCAGCTGTGCCTGAATGGCACGAGTAATAGCCGCTCTGTCATTGAAAACCGTAACAGCGGTAATCTCAGAATGACTTAACAGTTCTTGAGCCTGTAGGTGGGATGAGCCTAATATGCCTAATAATACGAATAATTTTAATTTGTTCATGAGTATTCCTTTCGTTTAGATAATGCTGTAAACGCAAGGAAATACTGAATGGGGTTATGGTTTGATGAAGAAGTATTTAGCTTATTAGTTAAATAGGCAATTATTTGTGCATGGGCAAAGCCGCTAGAGATTCCATATGGTTGTCATTAAGTGAATCAAACTCACTGATAGTTTCAGGATGTAAATACATTTTTAATTCATCATCTGAAATATGCGGCGCAAAGAGTTTCACAAATTCTTGCATATACTTTTTGATAAATAAATTTTTATTGCAAGCGATCCAGGTCAGGCTAGTAGGAAGGATTTTTTGTGCATTAAAGCCAATTAAGTCTCGATCTTCGCTAGGGTTAAAAGCAATATTGGCAATAATGCCAATACCAAAACCATTTTTCACATAGGTCTTGATAATGTCAGAGTCTCTTGCAGTGAAAACAATATTTGGTTCAAGACCTTCTAATTTGAAAGCTTGATGTAAGCTTGAATTAACCGAATTGGGAATGTTGTATGTCACAATTGGATATTCAGCAATGTCTTTTAAAGTAATTTTTTTAAGATCTCCAAGCGGATGGTCATGCGGGAATAGGATGACTCGTTCCCATTGATAACAAGGTATTTTGATTACATCTGGGCCAAGGTCATCGAAGCCTGAAGCAATAGCAAAGTCAACTTCTTGTTTCTTGAGTAAACCTAAAATTTGATCAGTTGAGCCTTGTTGAATATCAATTCGTAGTTTTGGAAATTTCTCATGGAATTCTTTAAAGACTTTAGGTAATACGTATTTAGCTTGCGTTAGTGTAGTTGCTAAGCTGAAAGATCCTTCTGCATCCTCTCGTTCATCACCAGCTAGCTCTTTTATATTTGTAATTTCTTGGAGTATATTTCTAGCTCGATCTAAAACCTCGGTACCTATATTTGTTAAACCAACAAGCTGTTTACCACTTCTTTGAAACAATTTGGTTTGTAACTCATCCTCCAACAAACGTAATTGTTTGCTTAAGCCCGGTTGCGAGGTATGAATTTTTTGTGCGGCTTTAGTGAGACTAAGCTGATTATCAGCTACCGCAATTAAATACCGAAGTTGTTGTAATTTCATAGGCTAATATTCTAATGCAAAAGACTAGCCATTTTTCGTCTATATGTTTTGATTAAAGTCTCATCATCAATAATTGTGAACGCAGCTAGTATTGCTTTACGACCCAAGCCTTCATCAAACTCAGGAGCAGTTTCAAGAATGTATAAAAAATCCTGAAGAGCTGCTTGTTGCGAACCTTCTAAGAGTTTATGTACTCCAGTTTGATAGCGTGCAGTATGGTTGTTTGGCTCTTTAATTAACTCATTGCTAAGAGCTTGATAGTCCGGAGCCTGTTGTTTAGCTCTATAAAAATCAACTAATACCTTAACTTTTTGTCCATGTTCAGTTTCAGTAATTGTAATTGGCAAGGTTAAGAGCTTGGCATAAGCGGCGTCAGTTTGATTATTGATTAAATATGTACTAATTAACTCCAAATTCATATTCTCATCATTAGGGTTATTTTCTAACGCAGATTCAAGTTCCGCTATTCGCTCAGATGGATTGAATGCCTCTTCAACTGACTCATCAACCATAGTTTCAGCTTGGCTATTTGAGTTGTTTGATTTTTTTACAAATGGACTTATAGCATCAATTAATACTGCAGCACTTTGTACTCCAGTTGTTTCATACACCACTTCACGACCAGAAATTAGCTTTAGTGCCGGAATTCCCCGAATACCAAAATGCTGAGCAAGAGCTGGATTTTCATCGGTATTTACCTTAGCCACGAGTAAGTCACCTTCGAAATGATCAGTGATTTGTTCTAAGATTGGAGCGAGCATACGACATGGCCCACACCATGGTGCCCAGAAATCTACTAAAACCAGAGTGGTTTCAGACTTTTGTATCACATCTTCAGGAAAGCTTTTATCGGTTGAATTAAAAATATGATGTGAATTAGCCATGCTTTTTTCCTATTGTTTTAAATGTCATAATAATATGGTAGTTGAAACAGATTATTCAAGTTTTATTACCAATTGACCAATAAAGCTTACTTAATAACATTCTTTGTAAGTTACTGTTTCTAAATGAATGTTAAAATGTCACCCCTACTTTTAGTTATAAGCGAATAAGAAAAACATCGCTTCAAAAAATTATGTATGAAACTGCAAGCTATAAACCGCCATTTTGGGCGAGAAATACCCATGTTCAATCATTATTAGCCACGTTCAAGTTAAGACGTGTTTTTGTTGAAAAAAAGGCTAAGTCTTTGCTAGAGAATACTGAGGAGGTAATTTTAAATTGTGGTAGTGGCGTACGTTTACAAGGTTTTTACAGCCCAAATTCAAAATTAGATGCTCCTCTGGTGGTTTTGTTACATGGCTGGGAAGGTAGTGCAAACTCAATGTACTTGTTGTCTTCAGCACAAAGTCTATTCAGTAGAGGTTATTCAGTTTTTCGCCTAAATTTACGAGACCATGGCGAAAGCCATCATTTAAACGAAGACTTATTTCATTCATGTCGTTTGGATGAGGTTGTTGGAGCTGTTAAAGAAATTTATACAAAGTACCAGCCTAAGCAGTTTTTTATGGGTGGATATTCTTTGGGAGGAAATTTTTGTGTGCGAGTTGCAGCTGTTGCTCATCAACACGATTTACCGATTGATAAAGTGGTTGCTATTTGTCCACCAATAGACCCATATGAAACTATGCATGAAATTCAAAATGGATTTGCTGCATATAATTGGTATTTTCTAAAAAAATGGCGAAGTTCTTTGACGAAAAAAGCGGATATTTTTCCAGAAAAATACGATAAAAAGAAACTCTTAGCGCATAGAGACTTGGCTAAACTCACCGATGTACTGCTTGATGAATTTGGAGAATTTGATAGTTCAAAGCAATATTTTGATGCTTATGCCCTGAAAGATAGCCGTTTGCAAGATTTACAAACTCCGACAGTAATATTGCTTGCTGAAGACGATACGATTATTCCTCATACTGGCTCAGAAAAACTGTATAAATCTAAATATCTACAAATTGTTAAGTCATCGTATGGGGGGCATTGCGGTTTTCTTAAAGATGGCAAACTTAATTCTTGGTCAGATGATTTTTTGTTTGAGCAATTTTCTAAGCAATCTATTTAGACATATATAGACATGTAAAAAAAGGCCACGACCGGGGCCGTGGCTAAGGGAGTTTGCTGCTCGGGTTGAAACCTAAGGTTTCAAATTTTTTTGTCATTCATTCGCGCTTGCTCTAGCTAATAAATGAATGCTCTTTGTTATTCAGTTGGTGTTGTTATTTTGATATACGACGCTCTAGTGGGAACTGAATGACATTGTTTGTGTTGGGCTCGGTTTTGTTTCTTAATTCAGCAAGATAATGCAATCGTTCAGCCATGGGAGTGATTAAATCATTCAGCCATGATTGACGTTGAACACGAAGATTCTCTAATTCGTTTAAACGTTCTTCAAGTTTCTTAATTGAGTTGCTCATTACCAATTTCCAAAGAGGGGTTAAATCAAACTGGCTTTAATCATCCAGTGCATGCATTTTAAGAAGTTACAGCTAGATTTTCCGTGATAGCAATCACGTTTTTTACTGTGTATGGATTTATGCGTCTAGTAATTCCTAAATAATTTAAATTTTCTATATTTATCAATTACTTATGCTTTATCAAGCTTCGATTAGCGGTTGAATTTTGATGATTAATGGCGATAATTTTGAAACAATAGTACTGAACTGTGAACTGGCTCACGCTTTTAAAAGCGAAGCTACTCAATAATCACTTCAAGAAACAATGAACGATTACAATAATAAGCCGAACAGGCCTCAGCAGCATAACAAGAGATCTCCGAATGACTAATAAGAATAAGGATTTGGAATGGACTCGGCCAGTGATTAACTCAGAAAGCCCAGCTCGTGACATTTCACCCTCAATTAAAGCAACCAAAGCTGCATGGACCAGTGTAGCTATTGGTGTAGTAACTAAAAAAATCCTGCAAAATGATGCAGTTGATGAATACCCTTTTGTGGCAGATGACGATTAGTTAACAGTTCCAATAGAGTTTTAAAAGCCTGAGAATATTGAAATATTTCTCAGGCTTTTTTATTTTTATTGTTTTCATGCTAAAATTTGTACGGTTTGTGAGAATCGACTGCTATTTATGAACTTGGCGTTAGAATCTTGTCTTATATACAAACTTAGATAATTTTCGATTACTAGCGGTTAATTGTGAAATCGCTTCTTATAAATATATGGTGAGGTTCTTGATGAATAAGTTTGTATCATTGTGCAAAATTTCTTTTTTTACAGTAATTTTTGGAGTTGTTGGTACTAGTATCGCTGCTTACGAAATTAAACACGGATATCCTACCGATAACGGTATGGTTTATTACGGAAGTTGTGAAGACGGTAAGGAGTTAATGGTGCTTGAGTCAAAAGATGGTAGTTTTGCATATGAAGGACCAAAATCCAAAGGTGTTATCAAAACTGGCGGTGATCTAGATAAAGCGGCTCGTAAAGCTTGTGGCGAGTAACATAGCTTAAATAGTTTTTAAGTCTTTGATTTTGAAAAAGCTATTGCATGCAGCGATAGCTTTTTTTTTGATTAGTAAAAGGTGAAATATGAGAAAAAATTATATGGGTTTTTGTTTGATTCTTATCATCATCTTTTTGTTTTCTGCCTGCGTATCTACCTCAAATGAATCAAATATCATTAAGTCTCCAAGCAATGTAAGAGCATATCAAACACCAATAAAAAATATAAATCTAGGCTTGTTAAGTACTGTTATAGGGCACTGGCAAGTTCAAGATTGGCAACTACAAAAAAATGGTGAATGGGAAGAACAGGCAGGCGCTAAATGGAGTTTTTATGCTATTCATGGTGGTACCGCTATTCGTGATGAGTGGGAGAGTAATATCAACGAGGCTCAAACATCTCCTGGATTTGGTAGCCAATTACGAATATTTAATCCATGGAATAAAACTTGGTCGGCAGCTTGGCTTTCTTCTCGAACAAGAAGCCTAGAATTTTATACTGGTACTGAATCGAATTCAGAGCTTAGTTTTATTTCACAAGCCAATCAGAAAGGTAGACTCACTAAGGTAGTTTTTAGTGATATTGAACTAAATAGTTTTAATTGGGAAATGCAATGGTCATCGAATTTAGGTGAGACTTGGACTACAGTCTATAAACTACAAGCTACACGAATTGAGAAATAAAACGTTATACTGGCGAGTATATCGTGGTTAGAAAACTTAAAATAAATTCATTACGGGAGTAAAAGCATGTTGAGTGGTTTTAAAACAATTAATCTAAGTGTTCTGGTTGTGTCAATGTGCGTAACTGCCTTCTCCTCAAATATAGAGGCAGCAACCATCTTACATGCAGGCCGCATGTTGGATATGACTACTAATAAAGTACAAAAAGAAGTCAGTATCTATATTGAAGATAATTTAATTGTTGGAATTAAAGAAGGATATATTGATCCAGAAAAAGACGAAGAGCTTATAGATTTAACAGAGCATACTGTATTGCCCGGTCTGATGGATATGCACACTCATTTAACTATGCAAAATGGTCCAACGATCTATCTGGACCGTTTTCGCCAAGAGGCTGCTGATATTTCTTTTAAATCAGTTGTCTATGCAAAACGTACTTTAGATGCAGGTTTTACAACTGTACGTGACTTAGGCGATAGTCATAATGTAACGGTGTCTCTTCGTAATGCCATAAACTCGGGTTTAATTGATGGCCCAAGAGTTTTTACTGCGGCTAAATCCATTGCGACAACGGGTGGTCATGCTGACGGAGGTAATGGTATGTCAAGTAACTTTCGGCCAGAGGCTACCCCAAAAAATGGTGTGATCGACGGACCAGCAGAAGCAGCTAAAGCAGTTCGTCAACGTTATAAAGACGGAGCAGATTTAATTAAGATTACCGCTACGGGTGGGGTTTTAAGCGTTGCTAAAAATGGACAAAATCCACAATTTAATCAAGAAGAGTTAGATGCAATCATCGCGACCGCAACTGATTACGATATGCATGTAGCCGCCCATGCGCATGGTGCCGAAGGTATGAAAAGAGCATTGCGTGCAGGAGTCAAGACCATTGAGCATGGAACGTATATGGACGAAGACGTTATTAATTTGTTGAAAAAATTTGACGCATATTATGTACCAACAATTATTGCAGGTAAATGGGTGGCTGAAAAATCAAAGATTGACGGCTTCTTTCCTGAAGTAGTACGTCCTAAGGCTGCAGCTATAGGTCCAGTTATTCAAGAAACCTTTGGTCGAGCAAATAAGGCTGGTGTTAATATCGCCTTTGGGACAGATAGTGGGGTTTCCGAACATGGCCGTAATGCTGAAGAGTTTGTGTATATGGTAGAAGCGGGTATGACACCATTTGATGCATTAAAGTCAGCAACTGTAAACACCGCTGAGCTTTTAGGTGTGAGTGAAACTTTAGGAACTTTAGAAAAAAACAAATTGGCTGACATTATTGCTGTTAAAGGGAATCCTTTAGATGACATCACTAAGTTACAACGTATAGAGTTTATTATGAAAGACGGAAAAGTTTATAAGAAACCATTGAAGAATTAATTTAAAGTATTTATCGCTGCATGAGTTTGTTACTAAAGATTCAACTTAGTTCTGATACTTTTAAGTATCGTTCTTAAATACTTCGGAGTACGCTTATAAAAACTCTTGGAACAATGGTTCCAAGAGTTTTCTTGTTTTGACTGTATAGAGTTTTTCTAAATAAATTTTAAATTATAGGGAACTAAAAAAAATTTGAACGCACCATACTAGCAGTGTAGTTTAAGGGTGAACACAACACAAAAGGAAGACTACTATGCGTTATTTCATTTCTTGTATTGCAGGTATTGCGGTAAGCCTATCACTTTTTTTGATGATGACTTATTTAATTGATAAGCATGAT
>CALHVH010000196.1 GCA_938039225.1 uncultured Gammaproteobacteria bacterium | reverse complement strand
GCAAATAGACAAGCTTTAATCGAAAGAGGAGCTTCTGTTGGGTTCACTTTTAATTACAAAGAAGATAGTAAGGTTTATAACACATTTAATGCTCATCGATTACTGCACTGGGCTAAAGAGTTTGGCTTACAGAGTGAGCTGAAATTGAAGTTATTTGATATGTACTTTACAGATAATGGTGATCCAAGTAATGTGACGGAGCTTTTAAAGGCGGTTGAAGAGCTTGGGTTAGATGTGCAGAAAGCCACAGATATTTTAGAGTCTGATGCATTTGCTGATGTGGTTATGCAAGAGCAGGCCGCATATAGACAAGCCGGTATACAATCAGTGCCTAGTTTTATTATTGATGATAAGCATTTGATCAGTGGTGGCCAGCCTAAAGAAGCTTTTATCCATTTCTTTACACAATACTTAGACAAAGAACCAGGGTAAATAAATCTATTCTTTAATCCAACCAATTTCAATCGCTGTTTTGTTTCCAATAACAACATTTGAAAACGACCGCGGCATTTCAGATTGGGTTTCACTGATAGCTCTACGGCCTCCCATTAGTTCAGTATTTAGTTGAGGAAATAAGGGCGTTTTATTGGCGTCGGCATATCCATCTGGAAATAAGGGTTCTCCAGTTGCTAAATCGTATTTATCAGTGGCTCCAAGGGTATGTAATAACTCATGCACGGTGATAATATTATTTTGCGTTTTATATTCGCTGTGTGCGTATGCGTAAACCACACCAATCAAGCCTTTTTGTAAGCCAGCTGAATGTGGCAGACGAGGGTGGGTTTGGGGATCGTGTAAGAGTAGATAGATTTTAATTTCTGCAATATCTGAATTTTTTCTCTTGTGTTGCCTGGACCAACTTCTAAATTTCAGTGACCAAATAATATTTTTTAATATTGACCGCTGTTTGGGTCGAATAGGTGGTAAGTCCGTCACCGTCTTGTCTAATTTAAAATCTACCGGATTATCTGTCCATAGCCCATGAACTTGAGACTGTTTAGACAGGAAATTGTTCATGTCTGTAAGGCTTCTGTCTTCAAGATTGCGTATGTATTTTTCTGAGGCTTTTGAGCCGTCTGCATTGATTGGAAATATAATTACTTCAAGTGGTGTATTCCAAGACTGAGTAAGACGTTTTTGCAAACTGGTTTGTTGATAAATGACTAAAAAAATAATTAATAAAATAATAACTCTTAGGGTTTTCCAACTAAATAAATTCTGCATTAGCTTAGAGCCATTTCACGTATCTAGATAATTCATCCGTGAAGCCATTTTTTTCATAAATAGCTCTGGCTCGTTTATTATTTTTCCAAACATGTAAGGTCATGCTTTTAGCGCCGCGTTTTTTGGCCTCAAGTTCAGAGTGTTTTAGTAGAGCTTGACCAATTCCAAAACCTGATGCGTCATCATCCACAAGAATAACTTCCAAGTGACAGCCAGGTTCATAACTCATGAATTCAGGTTGCATTCGAACATAAGACCAACCAAGAATATGATTAGAATCGTTAACTGCTACATACACAAAGCAGTCTTTTTCTTTTCCTTCGATCCATTTACGCAGCATTTTGCTATCGCCAGAATAGGTATCTTTTGGTTTTCTGTTTTCTGGAAGTTGAAATGCCGCCAAACGTGGCAGCATTGAATGCAATTTATCTCCGTCTTGAGGTGACGCAAATCTTATTTGATAATTCATACATCAAACATAACATATAAATTCTGATTTGAGAACAAAGCGTTTGTTTTATCTTAAAGATCCTGTGTTTGAGTATTTTTCGAGGTTCCTAAGATTTTTGCTCTAATTTGTTTCTTTTGTTCGCGACCTTTAACTTCATATATTTTTTCAATAAAGGCGGGTATTGGTTCAATAGAATCTGTTGGGTTAAAAAACTTCAAACTATCGAATTTAGCTTCTAAACTGCTTCCTCTCGTTTCAAACGCCAAATTATGAGCAAAGCGAATGTCATTATTAGGACGTCTTAATATGATTAAATATGAAGTGCTTGGCGATGTACTTACAAATAGGCTTTGTTTATCAATAGCTCCCCAGCCATCAATACGGTTAGAGAATATACGATTTACTTGCTTGAGCTCGGGAAATGAATACTTCTCGTCTAATTCTGATTTGCTGTTGCTTGCACAAGCAAATAGTAGACTGCTGAGAGTAAAGACTAAAATGCTAAGAATAAGTTGTTTCATAGTGATTTCCTCTTTTACGACTTGCGTAGATAGTAAGACATATTACTTATAAATAGAGAAGAAATGTAGGCTGTATATTTCAGTCTGAAAATAAGTCTATGAAAAATAGGCGGATTAATATTTTACAGTTGTGTTCAGAAACAAAAAAAGCCGCTCAGAACACTGAACGGCTTTAAAACTCTATAAGAGTGTTTTACCAAATCTTTACTCTATCTTCAGGAGATAAATACATTCCATCACCTTCTTTAACATCAAAGGCTTCATAAAATCCTGGGATATTAATCACTGCGCCGTTGCCACGAAATTCAGCAGGTGAATGAGGATCGGTGGTGATACGACGTTTTAATTCTTCGTCTCGGTATAAACGGCGCCAGACTTGGCCCCACCCAAAAAATACCCTTTGGTCAGCTGTCATGCCATCAATTACAGGTCCTGGTTTACCCTCTAAAGACATTTTATATGCCTTATAAGCTATTGATAGCCCACCAAGATCCCCAATGTTCTCACCGGAGGTGAATTGGCCATTTACATGTAAATCATCAATTGCTACATAGCTGTCGTATTGAGCGGCAAGCTTGTTTTTACGAACCTCAAATTTCTCAGTATCTGATTTTGTCCACCAGTCGCGAAGTTTACCTTCACCATCATATTTACGACCTTGGTCATCAAACCCGTGCCCAATTTCATGCCCAATGACAGCTCCTATGCCACCATAGTTAACAGCATCTTCGGCATTCATATCAAAAAACGGGGGTTGTAAAATAGCAGCAGGGAAAACAATTTCATTCCAAGCAGGTTGATAATAGGCGTTAACAGTTTGTGGCGTCATACCCCATTGTTCTTTGTCTACTTTTCCTTTTTTCAGGTCTTCAACGGCTTTGTTGTATTCGAATAATGCTGCTCGTTTATCATTACCAACAATATCTCCATTAATAATTTCTAGTTTAGAGTAGTCGGTCCATTTGTCTGGGTAGCCAATTTTAGTGCGGAAGTTTGCAAGTTTCTCTAAGGCCTGAACTTTAGTTTCTTCACTCATCCAATCAAGTTCTTTGATGGAAGCGGCATAGGCCTTTTTTAAGTTATCAACTAAAACTAACATACGTTCTTTGGCTTCTGGCTGAAAATGTTTTTCAACATAAAGTTGACCTAATAATTCACCCATCACACTTTCAGTAGAGCCTACTGCTCGTTTCCATAGAGGACGTTGCTCTTTAACCCCTGATAAACCTTTGCTACGAAAATCAAATTGAGCGTCATACAGAGGTTTGCCTAAGACATCCGCATATTGTGAAATAAGCTTTATTTTTAAATAGTTTTTCCATGTTGCAATATCGGTATCTTTGATAACTTGATCAATATTAGTAAAGAAATCTGGTTGATTTACAATATATTTATCACGTAATGGAACTCCCGCAGCCGTATAATAATTTTCCCATTGTATTGTAGGAGCTAAAGCCTTTAGTTCCGCGAGTGTTTTTAAATTGTAGCGCAAGTCCGGGTTACGATTTTTTTCCTTAGGCCACATGTTAGTAGCAATTTTTGTTTCAAGAGCTAATATGTTCTTAGCAATATTTTCACCGTCCTCAATATTTGCAAGTTTACTCACCGTTTTGATATAAGTTTTATAGAGTTCTCTGCCTTTTACAAAACTCTCATCGTCTTTTAAATAATAATCTCTGTCGGGTAAAGAAATTCCAGACTGACTTAAATAGACCTCATAGACATCAGGGTTTTTAAGGTCAGAGTATATGTAACCACCTAAAGGGCCATAAACACCGATTTTGACTAATTGGCCAAGTGCAGCATAAAACTCATCTATATTAGATATAGAATCAATTAGTGAGAGCTCTTCTTTTAGTCCTTCAAGGTTAACTGATGAATTCTCAGCACCACTTGAATAGGTATTGTAGTAGTCACGAATTTTTTGTGCTGCAGAGCCCTTAGGAGCATCTGTTTGTTTGCTTGCAGTTTCAATAATAGTACGTATGTCTAATTCAGCCTGATCAGCAATTTTAGAAAACATACTGTAATTGGATTTATCAGCCGGTATTTCGGTATTTTTTAGCCAAGTGCCATTTACATGCTGATAAAAATCATCTTGGACTCTTACAGATTTATCAAAACCCGAAGTATCAATTCCGCTGCCGAGTACAACTGGCTCTTTGGTCATGTTTTCAGCAACATCAGTGGCTATATTAGAGGCTGTTTCCTTAGCTTGATCTTTTGAAGTATTTAAAGAATCGGTTTTGCTTCCACAAGCAACTAATAAACAGGCACTTGCCAGTGTGATTGTGAGATTACGTAATTTCATAAAGAACCTTTTTGCTTTTTTCTGAATCAGGGAATATATCACTAATAAATAAAAAATACCTATGCTGAAGAACTTTTACTTATTAAATGCTGCATAGCAAAAAACTGTTTGACGGATTTCTGCACGTTTAATAACTAAAGATGAAATAATCCACAGAAGGGTCACAAAAGTTGTATTTGACCTAAGCAAAACACTGATACACAATGCCTTCACAATTTCATAATCCATTTTTAAACAAAGAAGAAAAATATGTCGACAGCTCGAAAAATTCAATTAAAAATTCTTGATTCACGCTTGGGAGAGGAATTCCCGATACCAGCTTACGCCACAGATGGTTCTGCTGGATTGGACCTACGAGCTTGTATCGACGAACCCATGACCATAGAGCCAGGGCAAACTGAACTTATTCCATCTGGTTTAGCAATATTTATTAATGACCCAAGCTTAGCAGCAGTACTTTGGCCTAGATCTGGTTTAGGCCATAAGCATGGTTTGGTGCTTGGAAATTTAACTGGATTAATTGATTCTGATTATCAAGGTCAGGTTTTTATTTCGATTTGGAACCGTAGCCAAAAAGCGTATGAAATTCAGCCAGGTGAGCGTATTGCTCAGATGGTATTTCTACCTGTTGAGCAGATTGAGTTTGATAGGGTTGAAGAGTTTGTGACAACAGAACGAGGCGTAGGTGGATTTGGACACTCAGGGACAAATTGAGTAAATTACTTTAGAGATTACTCTCTTTTTTCGCCTCTCTTTGTAACTTCAACAATGTGAAGTCAGCTGCTTCTTTAGCGAAATGGGCCGTTATTTTGTAGGTTTCGGCTTCAAGAGCTTCCCGCTTAGTGATGAGATCTTTTACAGCAATTTCATTATCGGCTTTTTGGGAATTAAAGCGTGCGAGAATGTCTTCTTTATCAGGTGAGCTCCCGTTTTCAACCATAGTCGTTCTTCTCGCCAAGCTTTCTTTTTGTTGACGTAAGTTGTCTAGATTCAAATTAAGTAGTTCAATTTGCGAAAGTGTTCGTGCAAGCTTTTCATCGCGTGTACGTTCTATGTCTTTAACCGTGTTGTATGAGGCTAACAAGGTTTTATTACGTAAAGCTTCTAGCTTAGCCAAGCGTTCTTGCTCTAGAGATAATTGGCGCTGTAATTCTTCAGCTACTAATTGTTCTTTAGTCTTTTCAGCCGGTAATACATCAATTACTAGACCCTGACTGCTATAAACTTCTCTTTCAATTTTGGCGTATTTTGCAGGTATACGATCACCAAAGTGCACAACGCCATTTTCATCCACCCAACGATATAAACCAGCTTGTAATAAAGCCGTACATAATAGAGAGCCTATCAGCATGACTAGTGCAACCAGCTTGTAATTATTAGGCAATATATTGAGTTTAGTTTTTTTAATCATTAGGTTTAAATTAAGCATTTGTAAAATATAGTAACAAATATTATGCCAAATCAAAAGCAGTGCTTGGTTTTCTAGCAATAATAGTTCTATTTTAACTTAGGTGCCTGAATTTAAACTGAATTTAAATGTCCTCATAACTCAGTAAAAAGAGAGAGCTTTATTGAAAAAGTGACAAATTTTGTCAAAGTATTACATTTATAGATGATACTTATTCAGTAACACCGTATTGCTTGCGGTAAGCTTGCATTGCTTCTAAGGAGTTGCTGTTTTTTTCGCCTGATTGCTTAAGGTGATCGATTAACTGCGATAGATTCAAAATACTAAGTACAGGTATTGAATATTGAGTCTCAACTTCTTGAACAGCGGAATGTTCGCTGAGACCGCTATCAGTAGTGCCACGTTCTTGCCTATCCACAGCAATAATCACTCCAGCAAGTTCAGCTCCATGAGTGGTAATAATGCTTGCGGCTTCACGAATGGCAGTGCCAGCGGTAATTACGTCATCAATAATAAGCACTTTACCTTTTAGTTCGGACCCAACAATACTGCCACCTTCTCCATGTGTTTTCGCTTCTTTGCGATTAAACGCATAGGGAATATTAATATTATGATTATTTGAAAGTGCTGCTGCTGTAATCGCTGCGAGCGGAATGCCTTTATAAGCTGGTCCAAACAATACATCAAACTCTAAACCTTCAGCTTCAACGGCCATGGCAATTCGTTCAGCATAACAATTAGCAAGTTGAGCTAAAGCAGCTCCAGTATTCAAAAGACCGGCATTAAAGAAGTATGGTGAAACGCGCCCAGATTTTAAAGTGAACTCACCATATTTTAGTGAGCCGCATTCTTGGGCAATTTGTATAAATTTATTTTGAAAATTGTGCATGATGATTTATTTCACAGTGTAGATTAAAAGTCTTTTTGAGATTTCATGACTAAGTTTTTCCTCAGTCATTTGCGATGCTGCTATGATACCGATTGTTATGAAATTTACTAGAGAAGAGAGGGTAAATGCGAGTTATTAGTGTAAATACCAATGGTATTCGAGCCGCAGCGCGCAAAGGTTTTTTTGAATGGTTAACGGTTGTGGATGCTGATGTTATCTGTATACAAGAAACAAAGGCCCAAGTACATCAGCTAACTGATGACGTTTTTCATCCCGAGGCTTATCATAATTATTTTTTTGATGCGGTCAAAAAAGGCTATAGCGGAACAGCCATTTACTCAAAAGTAAAACCCAAAAAAGTGGTTTATGGGGTTGGTGTAAGTGACAAATGGGATGAATTTAATAATGAGGGTCGTATTATTGAGGCTCAGTTTGATAAATTGTCTGTGCTTTCTGTGTACTTACCATCAGGTTCATCAAAAGAAGAACGTCAACAAGCAAAATTTAGATTCATGGATCTGTTCATGGATTTATTAAAAGATTTTAAACGCAAACGCCGAGATTATATTATCTGTGGCGATTGGAATATTGTGCATACAGAACACGACATTAAAAACTGGAAAGGTAATCAAAAAAATTCGGGCTGTTTACCGGAAGAACGAGCTTGGCTGACGACATTATTTGACGAAGTGGGTTATATCGATGCCTTTAGAGAATTAGATCAAGAGCCTGAGACTTATACTTGGTGGTCTAACCGAGGGCAGGCGTATAACAACAATGTTGGTTGGCGCTTAGATTACCAGGTGCTTTCAC
>CALHVH010000195.1 GCA_938039225.1 uncultured Gammaproteobacteria bacterium | reverse complement strand
GCTATCTCGCCATCTTCAGACATGGTGACAAAATCGCGTCCACCAGTAGCGGGGTTTGTTGCACAAGCGCTTAGTAGAAGAGCAAAACTGAACAAAACCAAGCTTAAAATATAGCTTTTGCGCGAACTGGAATCTTGGTTTGAAATTAGTAACTTCTTGAACAGCATGGGAATACACTCTTGATTAATTAAAGGACTTATCAATTACAGACTATCCTGAATAGTACACAATTACGCACTGAAGCTAAAATTTATCCTTATAATTATAATATTTAGTTGTACTTTTATTTGTACAATTTATTAAGGCGCGCATGGCATCTCAGACATTAAAAAAGGGTGCCAAGGCACCCTTTTTTAATACTAAGTTTTTGTTTTATATAAACAAAATGTCTAGCCACGCTTAGCGTAACGCTTACGGAATCTATCCACTCGACCACCAGTATCAAGCATTTTTTGCTTACCAGTGTAAAAAGGGTGACATTTAGAACACACTTCAACGTTCAAATCTTTACAAAGCGTTGATTGAGTTTCAAAGGTTTCGCCGCATGTACACGTCACGGTAATGCTGCTGTAATTAGGGTGTATTTCTGGTTTCATAATTTTTAATCCTGGTGTCTTCATGCATTGATGGCCGACCAACGCTATGACATAAAAAGGCCGCGCATAGTACAAAGATTAGGCTTAGTATGCAAGTCTTATTTTCAGCTACACGCCAGCAATTGCCAGAAAGCTTAGCTAATAATACCTTAGCCTTAGGGTTCTAGCATTATGACGTCCCAATCTCCTAATTCTTCTAGGCGCTTTGCCTGGCTAGCTGCATCACCAACGACTAAATAATTCATCGCATCAGGACGAATGTATTCCGCTGCCAAGGCTTTAAAATCATCTAGAGTCATTGCATTAATGGCTTTGGCATTCTGCGCACGATAGTCTGAAGCATAACCATAAGAACTCATTGATCCGAGGATGCCCAACTTATCCGCATTGGTTTCACTTTTAAGCGCTTGGCCACGCAATAAAGCACCTTTCATTATATCCAATTCATTTTGAGTAAAATCAGGGCCATAATTAGACAATATGTCACGAATTAATGCTATCGACTCTTTAGTTACATTTGTTCTAACACTAGAACCAACCTGAAATTGACCAATATCTTTTGCACCATTAAACCCAGATCGAATTCCATAGGTGTACCCCTTGTCTACACGTAGTGAGGTATTTAATTTCGAGGTATAAATTCCACCTAAAGGAAAATTAATAGCCTCAGCTAAAGGGTAATCAGAATCTGTGGCCGATAGACTAGGGCGCGATAAACGCAATACGGATTGCTTTGCCCCAGGAACATCATAAAAATAAACAACTGAAGACTTTATCGGGTTCAAGGTCGGTGCCTTTGCTTCTTTGGTTTCAATATTTTTTAAATGAGCTTGAGAGCTAAAAGGGAACATAAGCTTTTCATCAATAGCACCAACCACTCTAAATTGAGCACGTGATAAATCATAGTTCGCCGCATGAAATGCTTTTAAATCATCTAAGGTCACCATTTCTAGCAAATCCTTAGGTCCGTAGCCCGCATGTGAAAAAATATGCTCGCTTGGGTAAGCTAGTTTTGCAGCCTCTCTTCTAGCGATCGAGTTTGGATCACCTTCCGATTGAGTAATTTCCTGAATACGTTTTGCTTTTAATAAATCAAACTCTTCATTATCCCAACGCGGCTGAAATAAAATTTCATCAACTAATTTTAGCGTTGCAGTCAAATTACGTGAAAGGCTAGTGCCAGAAACAAAGGTTCCGTAATCACCACTGCTTACATTAATTGATGAACCTAAATTACCAATAGCTTCTTCCAGCTCAGCGGTAGTTTTATTGGCTGTTCCCTTTTCCAACATATCCGCTGTTAAACCAGGTATTGCTGGTTTATTCACATTACCGCGAATTCTCCCAGCATCCAGTTTAAGTGAGAAATTAACCAGAGGTGTTTCATATGAGCTAATACCAAAAACTTGCATGCCAGTGTCTGTGGTTTTTTGCCAAACAGTAGGAGGAGTTAAGTCATATGTATCACCAAAATTTGGCTCAACACTACGATCGAATTTTGAAACTGTCGGGTTTTCAATAACACGTGCGGCAGGATCAAAATCCACTTGAGCTTCAGCGCCTTGAACCACTTTTTCTTCAACAATCTCTGCTAATTGTGTTGGATATTGTTCGTCGAGCTTTAATGCAAGCTTACCCTTTGGAACAATACTCAAGTACAAGCGGTTTTGATCTTTAATATATTTATTATAAACACGCATGACATCATCACGAGTTACTGACTGTAAACCGGCTAAATCTTTTTTATAAAAGCCTGGGTCATTAGTGAATAAATTATATTCGGATAATTGAATGGCTTTTCCCAACGCACTTTGTACCTGACTGTAGAAAGCCACTTCGCTTTGGGTTTTAATTCTATCTAGTGCATCTTGCGGAATACCGTTATTTTCAAAACGAGCAAACGCTTTATCTAATGAAGGCATCAATCCATCAATGTCTTCATCTTCATTAGGATTCACAAAAAAGTAGAACTCCCCAGAAATTTCTTTTGTGTAATTAAATGCAGACACATCTGAGGTGACTTTATCTTCATCAATTAGAACCTCATTCATTGGCGCACGTTTACCGTCAGTTAAATATTCGGCTAGAACATTTAGGGCATAACTATCAGCATGATATTGTTCTACTGTTGGAAATACAGCAATGAGTTGAGGGACAGTGGCAAAATTATCCTCATAATATAATGATTTCGACTCTTTAAGAACTGCAGCCCTTGGCTTATAAGCTTCAATATCTTCACCGCGAGGTATTTCACCAAAGTATTTTTCTACCCAACTCTTAGCCTGAGCCAAATCAAAGTCACCTGAAATAGAAATAGTCACATTATTTGGTACATACCAACGTTTATAAAAATCTATTGTATCTTGTAGAGTTGCTGCCTCTAAATCAGCAAGGCTACCTATGACTTGCCAGTTATAAGGGTGGTCCGTAGGATAAAGGGCTTTATTGACTATATAAAAGCCATGCCCATAAGGTTGGTTATCTACACGTTGACGTTTTTCATTTTTGACAACTTGCTTTTCTTTATCAATAACATTTTGACTAACTGTTTTAATAAACCATCCAAGTTTATCCGCCTCAGCCCATATGACCTTTTCCAACGCATCTTTTGGTACTGCTTGATAATACTGCGTCATATCATGGGTGGTAAAACCATTGGTTCCTTCCCCGCCAATACGAGTATTCATTTCATCCAAACCGCCATACCCAAGATTTTCTGAATCTAGGAAAAGCAAATGTTCAAATAGATGAGCAAAGCCAGTACGACCAGCCGTCTCTCTTGCGCTACCAACATGAGCAGCAAGATCAATTGCAACCACTGGATCAGAGCGATCAATATGAAAAATTACATCCAGACCATTTTCAAGAGTAATTTTTTCATACTCTAAATTAAGATCAGCCTTAGTGTCTGATGTTTGTTCTTTGTTTGTAGAGCAAGAGACTAAGATGAGTGCGCTTGCAACAAGTCCTATGAATTTAGGTAGTCTAGACATACATGACCTTTTATGTAGTTGATATTAAAAACTATAAAGCGATAATCTCGCACATTAACACAGTTTTAGTCAGCTAAAAATAGACTCTGCAAATCATTCATAAATCTCTTGCCAAGCTCAGTGGTCTTAATATCTTGACCAGAAAGAGATATCCATTGATTTTCAAGAGCTTTGTCCAAGCCAGCTTGAATATGAGCGGTCTCCACTCCGGTACGATCAACAAAATCGCTTAAATTAAAGTTTTCATACAAACGTAAGCGATTTAAAAAATATTCAAATGGCAAATCAATTTTAGAGACCAGCTTATCCCCAACAAAACCCGAACCCAACTTATTGCTTAAGTATTGATTTGGATGCCGAGGTTTGGCTGTACGAATAATTTCACCTTGCGAACCTGTAATTTTTCCATGGGCACCTGCACCAATTCCTAAATAATCACCAAAACGCCAGTAATTAAGATTATGTCGACTGCGTTGGTTTTGTTTTGCGTAAGCCGAGACTTCATATTGTTCCAATCCAGATTTTGCTATTGTTTCTTGGCATTCTTCCTGCATCTGCCAAGCAATATCATCATCTGGGAGTTTGGGAGGGTATTTGGCGAATAAGGTATTAGGCTCTAAAGTGAGCTGATAATGCGAAAGGTGGTTGATTGGAAATTGTAGAGCTGTCTGCACATCCAAAACAGCTTGTTCAATGCTCTGTTCTGGCAGTGCATACATCAAATCACAGTTGACATTTTCAAAGCCCGCTTCAAATGCCATTCGTATAGCCTTAGAAGCTTCATCTGAGTCATGTATTCTTCCTAAACGCTTTAAATGCTGGGCATTAAAGCTCTGGATCCCAATAGAAAGACGGTTAACACCAGCCGCCTTAAAACCAATAAATTTTTCAGACTCAAAGGTTCCCGGATTAGCTTCTAAAGTAATCTCACAATCAGAGGTAAATTCAATTTGCTTGGCAACACCTTCAAGAATGTCACCAATGGCTAGCGCTGAAAAAAGACTTGGTGTACCGCCGCCGAAAAATATGCTGTGAATTTTTCTGGATGATTTAACTAAATTGAAAAACTCTAAATCGTACTGCAAATCATCTAGTAAACGCTGTACATAATTTTGTTCGGGGAAATCAGTAGTGCTTTTAGCTCTATCTAATCCATGTGAATTAAAATCACAATATGGACATTTTTTAATACACCAAGGAATGTGTATATAGAGTGAAAGATTAGAACTATTTGTCATCAAAAACTAATTAGCTCAGCTGTTGAATTAACAAGCTTAAAGCTTTAGCTCTGTGGCTGTGTAAGTTTTTCAACTCAGAATCCAGCTCAGCCGAAGCGGCTCCTAGCTCATCAACATAAAATAAGGGGTCATAACCAAAGCCGTTTGTACCACTTGGATTATGCAAAATGCGGCCATGCCAAACGCCTTCACAAATAATGGGTATGGGATCTTCAGCATGACGTACCAGTGCGAGCGCACATCTAAAGTGAGCACCACGTTGTGCGTCTTGCACATTGCTAAGTTCTG
>CALHVH010000194.1 GCA_938039225.1 uncultured Gammaproteobacteria bacterium | reverse complement strand
CAATGTGCGGGCTATTTAGTCAAATTTTGCACTGCAGTATGAAGCAAAATCCGCTAGAATTATGGGCTAATTCAAACGGTTGTTTACAGCTCAATTCTGATACTAACAATCATCTTGAAAATCAAAACTTTCTTATAGTCACACTCTGAAGAGAACAACATGACCGAGCAAATCGAAATCGAACGCGATGTAATGGAATATGACGTTTGTGTAGTTGGTGCTGGCCCTGCCGGTTTAGCTTTTGCTATCCGACTTAAGCAATTAAATCCTGAGCAAATGATTTGTGTATTGGAAAAGGGCTCAGAGTTAGGTATGCATTCACTTTCTGGTGCGGTACTTGAGCCCGCTGCCATGGATGAGTTATTACCCGAGTGGCGTGAAGCTAAGTTACCAATAAAAGTGGAAGCAAAAGACGATAAATTCTTTTTCTTAACCAAGAAAAAAGCGATTCGCTTCCCTAACCCCCCGCAAATGAATAACCATGGTAACTACATTATTTCATTAGGTGGTTTAGTTAAATGGTTAGGTGAACAAGCTGAAGCCTTAGAAATTGACGTTTTTCCTGGTTTCTCAGGTAAAGAAGCACTCATTGAAGATGGTAAAGTTGTTGGTGTTCGTTGTGGCGATATGGGCGTTAATGCCGATGGCACTCCGAGTGAAGCCTTTGCTCCTGGAGTTGACATTCGAGCCAAACTAACCGTTTTAGGCGAAGGTTGTAGAGGCAGTATGTCAAAACAACTGATTAAACAGTTTGAGTTAGACAAAGGTAAATCACCTCAAACTTATGGTCTAGGTTTCAAAGAACTGTGGAAAGTACCTGCTGGTCGAGTTACACCAGGCAGTATTCAACATACTGTGGGTTGGCCAGTTGATAAAAAAACCTATGGTGGCAGTTTTTTATATCACCTTGATGATGACCGTGTTTACATTGGCTACGTTGTAGGACTAGATTATCAAGATCCTAACTTTGTACCGTTTGAAGCGTTCCAGCAATTTAAGCATCACCCAAAAATTAAAGCTCTCTTAGACGGTGGAGAAATATTATCTTCGGGTGCAAGAACTATTATTGAAGGTGGCTTTCAGTCATTACCTAAAATGGAAATGCCTGGCGCTATGTTAATCGGCTGCGCAGCTGGCACCTTAAACGTACCGAAGATCAAAGGCATTCATATGGCTTTACGTTCGGGTATGTTTGCCGCTAAACATTTTCATGAAAAACAAAGCAGTGAAGGCTTTGATCAAGTTTTTCGTGAATCCATTGCTGGCAAAGAACTTAAGAAAGTTCGTAATATTCGTCCTGGATTCAATAAGGGCTTTTGGTTTGGTATGTTTAATGCCGCTTTAGAAACCATTACCTTTGGTAAATTACCATGGACCATGAAAAATCACTCTGATCATGATGCATTGAAAAAACTCAGTGATAATGCAACGCCTGAGCGTCCTTATGTGGAAAGAGATTTACCGCCACGTGACCGTTTAGCTTCTGTGTACTTTGCTGCTACTGAGCATGATGAATCTCAACCAGCACACTTGAAAGTATCTGATACCAACATCTGTGCCACAACCTGTGCTGAAGAATATGGCAATCCATGTACTAAGTTTTGCCCTGCAAACGTATATGAAATGATTGATGATGGAAATGGTGGGAAAAAATTACAAATTAATGCCGCTAACTGTGTACATTGCAAAGCCTGTGATATTAAAGACCCGTATGAAATTATTACTTGGACCACACCAGAAGGCGGCTCAGGACCAAATTATCAAAACCTTTAATCTTGTGTTATATAAACACAAGATTAAAGCCCTGAACTAGATTCAGGGTCTCCTGAAGAATGCACAAACTTAAACAACTGGATCCCCGCCTTCACGGGGAAGACGGAAACCTTTTAAAAAGTAAAACCTAGGAAATATGATGAAAATACTTGTCGGTGTAAAACGCGTTATTGATTACAACGTACGCGTGCAATTAAAGAGCGATGGCTCTGGTGTTGAAACTAATGGCGTCAAAATGAGTGTAAACCCATTTGATGAAATTGCGATTGAAGAAGCTTTACGTATTCGCGAAAGCGGTATTGATACTGAAATCATTGCGGTAAGCATTGGTACTAAAGATGCCCAACAACAATTACGTACCGCTCTTGCAATGGGTGCTGATCGTGCGGTGTTATTAGAAACTGATTCTGAAGTGCAATCATTAGATGCTGCTAAAGCAATCTTAAGTGTTGCTCAAAAAGAAGAAGTCGATCTAGTACTAGTGGGCAAGCAAGCCATTGATGATGATGCAAACCAAACCGGTCAAATGTTGGCTGCTCTATGGGGACGTCCTCAAGCTACTTTTACTTCTGAATTGACCATTGCTGATGGTAAGGCCAAAGCTTTACGTGAAGTAGATGCTGGTTTAGAACTTATTGAAGTTGAATTGCCGGCATTAGTAACTGTGGATTTACGTTTAAACGAACCTCGTTTTGTAAAAATGCCTGACATTATGAAAGCCAAGCGCAAACCTTTAGATACCATTGCTTTTGCTGACTTAGGCATTAGTGAATCACCAAAGCTTGAAACGGTTGCATACGAACCACCTCCAGTAAGACAAGCCGGAGCAAAAGTAGCAGATGTACCTGCATTGATTGCAGCCCTTAAAGATAAAGGAGTTCTATAATGTCTCAAGTTCTAGTTATCGCCGAACACTTAAACGGCAAATTAAACTCTTCGACAGCTAAGGCTGTTACTTGCGCTGCTCAAATTGGTGAAGTACACATAGCTGTTTTATCAGATAGCCCAGCTGCAGTTGCAGCAGAAGCCGCTGCAATTGAAGGGGTAACAAAGGTATTAACCGTTGAAAACTCTGCAAATGCTAATCCTTTGGCGGCAATTTTAGCTCCGCAAATAGCCGCTCTTGCAGATGGATATACTCACCTATTAATGCCATCAACTACTTTTGGTAAAGACGTGCTTCCACGTGCAGCAGCTTTGTTAGGTAGGCCACAAGTCAGTGACATTATGGAAGTTGTGGATGCACAGACATTCAAACGCCCTATTTATGCAGGTAACGTAATTACTACGGTTAAAGTACCTGCAGGTTTAGCCGTTGGTACTGTACGTACGGCTTCTTTCCAAGCAACAGCTATGACGGGCGGTTCTGCTGCCATCGAAGCCGCAAGCATTTCAGTGGAACTTCCGAGTCACACCAGCTTTGTTGAATTACAAGCAGCTGCATCTGAGCGTCCTGATTTACAATCAGCTGAGCGTGTTGTATCTGGTGGCCGCGGTGTGGGCTCAGAAGAAAAATTCAAAATTATTTACGACTTTGCTGACAAGCTGGGTGCAGCCGCTGGCGCTTCTCGTGCCGCTGTAGATGCTGGCTTTTGTCCAAATGATATGCAAGTAGGTCAAACGGGTAAAATCATTGCTCCAGGACTTTATATCGCATGTGGTATTTCTGGCGCGATTCAACACATTACCGGTATTAAAGATGCTGGTGTTATTGTTGCAATCAACAAAGACCCAGATGCACCAATTTTTGAAGTAGCAGATATTGGTTTAGTAGCTGATTTATTTGAAGCAATTCCTGAGATAGAAGCTGCTTTAGGTTAATAAACTATGTCATCCTGAACTTGATTCAGGACCCAATGTTTAAAATTTTTAGGCTCACTTTTGTGAGCCTTTTTTATTTCCAGTACAATAACTTTTATAGATTAAAAGCAGGTTTACCTAAGAATGAATAATAACGCAAAAAACACGGCTCTACTCATGTTAGATTGGCAGCAAGGATTTACCCAACATGAGCACTGGGGAGGAAATCGCAATAACCCCTTTGCAGAAGAGAACGCCCTGACACTCTTAGATCACTGGCGTAATCATAAAAATCCTATATTTATGTGTGCTCATAATAGTCTTGATCCTGATAGTTTACTAAGATCAGATAAACAAGGTGGTAAGTTGCTTCCTGGCTTTGAGCCAAGAGAAAACGAAACATTTCTAATAAAACGAGTAAATAGTTGTTTTATTGGAACCGACTTAGAACATTTGCTTCGAAGAACCAATATTACAAATCTTGTAGTCTGCGGCTTAACCACTAATCATTGTGTGTCGACTACCGTGCGTATGGCTGGCAATTTAGGCTTTACGGTTGACTTGGTTGGTGATGCCTGTGCAACCTTTGATAGAACCAATGCAGAGGGCGTGATCTATCCTGCCCAGACTGTGCATGATATTAGTTTGGCTAATATTCACGATGAGTTCTGCACGGTTAAGAATACTGCAGAATTATTAAGTTAGAATAC
>CALHVH010000193.1 GCA_938039225.1 uncultured Gammaproteobacteria bacterium | reverse complement strand
TAAAAAACTATTTGGTGGTATTAAAGTTATTGCGAGTAATCAGAAGTTTAGTGTTTTGTCGAGCCAAAAGAGTTAATATGAATCAGGTTATTTCTTAAATATTAGCGAAATAGGCTGGTACAAATGTTCAAAAATAAAATTCTAGTATTAACTCTATCCCTTGTCGCAATATTTACTTCGGCGCTAGAAATAAATGCCGAAAAAAGAGAAAGCTTCAAAGTTGCCTCAGTGTCTTATCTTGACCCAAATTTTGTTTGTAATACTAAAAATAATGGAATACAAGGCTGTTGGCGCATGCCATTTTGTATTAACGAAGAAGGCGTGTCTCATCGAGAAATTTTAGAATTCACTCTTGATGGTTTTATAAAAATACACAGATGGACTTATACAAATAATGGCTGCAAAAATTCAAATTTAATTTCTTCTAGTTTAAAAGATAGAAATAGCGAAACATTGTTATACGATGAGTCAAGCCTTACTATCACTAAAGGCATGAAAAGTGTTGCGTATCAGAAATTTAGTTTCTCTCGCGATACTGAGTGGATAGTAGTTGATGGCAAGTTAACGATGAATAAGCCCGAAGGATCAATTGCTTTTCATATTAAAGATAAAAAGCTTTGTTTTTTACCTTCTCAAATCACTACTCATGGTTTTTTAGCTAAAGCAAATAATATGGATGAAGAACTAAGCGATAAAGATTACTTTCTTAACAAAAAACACATTAAAGCTATGAGTAAATGTTTACCGTTAACAATAAAAGGTTAGCTTAAAAACTAACAAAGAATAATTGCGAGTAATCAAAAGTTTAATGTTTTGTCAGCGCTTAAGAGAACAAATCAAAATTAAAGATAAGTGAAAAAACAATAAATATGGCTATCGCTACGCCTATCCCTATCAATATGTATTGAAAAGCAATTGCTCCAGCACCAAGGCCAACCGCAGCGATTGCTGCCTGTAATTCTTCTTTCCTAGCAAAACCAACCACGCCCAATATGATTGCTATTCCACCTAAAAGCGCTGCCGACACAACTAAAATTTTATCAACATCATACTTCTGGCTAATCTTAGGTTCTGAGTAATGTTCACCTTTAATTGCAGCTTGAGCTTTATCTTTCAGAGCGATAGCTTTTTCAGTAAGACTTTGCTCTATTGTAGGTTTTACGTTAAACGGTCCCGCCCAGAAATGCACAATAGCTATCAATAGAGCTATTGCACCTATCCCAATTCCGGTGAAACTTAAGGTAGTTTTTTCTTTTTGCATTTAACACTCCTATCTTTAACCGTATCCTGAATCGAGTTCAGGGCTTCGGTTAATTGTTTGCAGCAAATACCTTCGTATAAAACGCATACTCAGTATCCAAACTCGTAATAATACTCTCAGCCTGTCTAAATCCATGTGCTTCATCAGGAAACTCAAGCATCTCAACCTGATTGCCTTTGGCCTTTAACTTATCCACCATTCCAGTGGTCTGATTCGGCTGAACCACTTTATCCTTCAATCCTTGAAAGAACAACATTGGGCTAGTGATTTGCTCAACATGATTAATCGGCGACAATTCATCATAACGTTCTGGGTTAGTTGCAAAAGGTGCGATACAAGTCTCTAAATAGCGTGATTCAAATTTATGGTCATCTCCTACCAAGGTTTTTAAATCAGCCACTCCATAATAGGAAGTACCTGCAGCAAATACATCAGACACAATCAAAGCTCTGAGTACGGTATAACCACCCGCACTACCGCCTGTGATTACAATCTTATTGGGATCAATTAGGTTTTCATTTTTAAGATAATCAATACCTGCCAAACAATCATCCACGTCATGCTCGCCCCATTTCCCGTAAAGCGAATTTCTATATTCTCTACCAAAGCCTGTAGAGCCTCTATAGTTCACATCTAATACGGCGAAACCTCGACTCGTCCAGTATTGAATCTTCCAATCCAAACTTTTTAAAGCCACACCACTGGGTCCTCCGTGACATTTCACTAAAAGCGGTGGTTTCTCATCTGAACTATTTTCTGGAAGATATAAATTAGCATGAGCCACTTCATTATGTGTGGTGGGAAACGTAATACTCTTAGGGGTAGTAATCGCATACTCAAAAGCCGCATGCGGTTCAGACAATTGCTGCAAGCTACCAGTCAGCACATCGTATTGCCACACACTCATATTGGTCTCGGAGTTTCCGGCAATAAAATACGCCACATCCTCATGCGCCACAATACTATCCACGGTATTAAACTGAGGAAGTATAGACTCTTTGATTTGAGCACCCAAATCTAAAAGATAGAGTTGATGCTCACCATGCGACTCCGTGAAACCAATGATTCGATTATTGGGTAAATTAGCGTACGTGGTTAAACCAAACACCCAAGGCGCTCTAGCAAACTCTTTTTGCTCATTGCACAGTAACTTTTGCTGCTCACCTGTTACATCGGCCTGGCAAAGATTCCACCAACCCGTACTATCACTGACAAAACGCACTTCGCCCTTCCCTTGATCGTCGACTATCCATTCAGGCTGAATAACCGATTCAACTTCATTACCCGCAATGCGTACCGGATTATCCAGTTCATACACATCACCAATATCAGCCACCCAACAACGCGTGTGATCCCAAGGCATATTGGGGTGGGTCCAATCAATCCAAGTTAAATACTTACCATTTGGACTAATACGTGGGGAAGAATAAAAATCGGCCCCTTTAATAATGGGCTCCACATGTCCTGTTTCGCAATCAATAGCTACCAAATAGTTTTCGACTTCACCGGGAATAATAGGCTCTACGGGCTCACTGTCTTCACACACCGCAATTAAACAATTCCATGATTCACAATATCTAAAATCGGCAAATCTAAGATGCGGAGTTTTGGTCAATTGCTCTGGCTTATGTCCTGCAATGACTTTATATACCTGCTGATCTTTGGCATTGGAAAAATAAATACTCTCTCCAATTACTGTATAAGCCGCACCACCGTATTCATGCACTTTGCTATGTGTTGAAAAAACTTTAGATAAGCAATCAACAACTTCCCCATCGGAGAAACGTTTAATCGCTGTACGGCCTTTTTCTTCAGGTTTAGATTCACACCAATAAACTTTATTACCGTGTACAGAGATATTGCTTAGACTAACTTTGCCAGCAGCAACACGACTGGCGGGTATAGGTTTTAATTCTGACATATTCTTCTTTAGGTGCTTTTAGGCGGTTAATTCACTCTGGCTACGTTCAACCAAATAACGAATAGAGTTAGCATAATACTCGACAACATCT
>CALHVH010000192.1 GCA_938039225.1 uncultured Gammaproteobacteria bacterium | reverse complement strand
GAGCATGTACATTTGCTTAGTTTACAATCAAAAGCCCCTATAATTGAAGAGTCAATGATTGAAAATACGCGTCAGGTGGTAATGCGACATTGGCTTTCTCACTTTATGCATATTGAGTGAACCTTTTACTGGCTCTTCGGTATAATCCATAAAAATATAATCATGATTTCCTTTCGAACGTAGAGAAGTGATATGTCAGAGAAAATTACACAGAGTGTATCTAATGCACTCGATACACCAAATTCGCAAACGGAATACAGTGTAAGTCCAAGCGATTTACCATTACATTGCCCAACTCCAACAATGAGTAAGTGGAATTCACATCCAAAAGTATTTATTCCAGTTGAAGACACTGGCGAAGCTATTTGCCCTTACTGCGGCGCAGTGTACACTTTAGTCAAGTAATAGAGACTATCTCTTGAACGTTTTTTTTGATGTGGCTGAATATTACTATTTGCCGCAGTATGAGCCAGTTATTGAAGAGCTGGCTGAAAGAAACATCAATGCTTATTTGTTAGTTGATAGTAGTAAAAAGGCCTATTTTTCACACTTAGATATTCGTTCTTTGGGTGTTAAAGATATGCTTTTTTATGAATCAGATTCAAGTAAAGAAAAAATTATTTTAGAATACCTACCAGACTGGATTATTTTTGGTAACTTTACGCAACGGTCTGAAAAGATTCCTATGCAGGTAAAGTTTGCTTTAATTCAACACGGTGTTGGACCAAAAAGCTGTTATTACACTGTTTCAGATGGTGATTTTGATGTGCGGTTTGTTGAAGGTACAGAGCGCCTAAATAAGTTAAAGCAAATGTATCCTCAGGATAAATTTCTTGACGTAGGTTTCGTTAAATTAGACCCAATAGTTAATTTAAGCTTAGCAGTACCAAGTCTAAAAGCTTTGGGATTGGATGAAAGTAAAAAAACTATTCTTTATGCACCGAGTTTTTTCCCTTGTAGTATTGAGTGTCTGCCTCTGAATTTTCCAGAAGCTTTATCTGAATTTAATATTATTTTGAAACCACATTTTTTTTCACTCAGTCGAGATAAGTTTAAAAAACAAAAACAACGCTTAGAGCACTGGGCCAAGCAAGAGAACGCCTATCTAGTACCCATTGAAAGTACAAATATCCTACCTTATTACTGTCTTGCTGATTTAATGTTTAGTGATGCTTCTTCCACAGTATTTGAGTTTATTGCGCTAGATAAACCAATTGTTTGGTACCAAGATTATAAACTTAGTTGGTCTTATAAAGGACTATTTAGCTACCGTTTAAAAAAACGTATGGATTTTGATTTAAAAGATTATTTTTCAATAGGTGCTGTTGCCGATAACTTTTCAGAACTGTGCAATACAATTAAAGCGGAAATCGAAAACCCTCTTGGGTACCAAAATAGTAGAAAAAAATATGTAGAAGGCTTGATTGGAAAAGTAGATGGTAAAGTTAAACAACGTATCGTAAATTATTTAGAAGCTAATTAAAATGACAAAACGAAGAGTAATAACTTTTGGAACATTTGATGTACTGCATATGGGGCATATTAATATCCTTAAGCGTGCTAAAAAAGAAGGCGACTATCTAATAGTTGGTGTCTCATCCGATGAGTTAAATTTTTCTAAAAAAAATCGTAATCCGGTCTACTCTTATAAGCATCGAAAAAAACTTATTAAGTCTATAAAGTATGTTGATAAAGTTTTTAAAGAAAAGTCACTAGAGTTGAAAGCGGATTATATAAAGAAATATAAAGCCGATGTCTTATTAATGGGTGATGATTGGCAAGGGAAGTTTGATCATTTTAAAGAACTATGTGAGGTTATTTATTTACCAAGAACTCCGTCAATTTCAACAACAGAGATTATTGAAATTGTTAAACAGCGAGATTAAATAATAATGCGTAGTGTTTTGTTTTGTAATTGGCCTTATGCTATTGGAATGCTATCGCCAATTGCGGATGAACTAAGTAAACGAAATTTAGAATATATTTGGTATATTCCTACTAGCATTGATGTTCAATTGTTAGCAGAAAATGAGAAATTTACACAATCGGTTAAAGATTTGCATGAATATAACCCCTGCGCTATTTTCGTGCCAGGTAATCAGGTTCCATGGTATCTCTCAGGAGTGAAAACACAAATTTTCCATGGTATGGCTGCGGAGAAAAAAGGGCACTTTAGAATTCGTGATTATTTTGATTTATACCTTACCCAGGGACCATATTTTACTAAACGGTTTGAGAGTTTAGCAGCAAAATATAAAAATTTTAGTGTTACCCAAACAGGCTGGGCAAAGTTAGATGCTTTGTTTTTAAAAATTGATAAGAATGTCGAATTGGATAATATTTTCCCTAAACGACTTTCAGACAAAATTTTGCTTTACGCTCCAACTTTTTCGCCGTCACTATGCTCAGCGAAAAATCTAAAAAAATCCCTTAAGGATTTATCAGAAACTTCAGATTTAAACGTTTTGGTGAAATTTCATGACAAAATGGATAGCGATATAATTGCCGAGTATCAAAAATTAGAAAGTGTAAATTTTAAAATTTCTAACGAAAAAAATATTACAAAACTTATGCAACTGTCTGATGCAATGCTGAGTGACACATCATCTGTGGTATATGAATTTCTATTATTAGGTAAGCCAGTATTTACTTATAAGTCAAAGGCTGAAAAAACTTATTGGTACAACTCAAATAAGCCTAAGAAATTATTTAATTGTATAAAGAGCTCCTTTGAGACTAACTTTTCAAACTTCACTCCCCAAGACTTTATAAATTCTTATCACCCATACCAAGATGGACTTTCTGCAAAGCGAAATGTAGATGCAGTGCTTGAGTATATTGAAAAAGAAGGCGTGCCTTTGCAACGTAAACTTCCATTACATCGTAAAGTTAAACTCTATAAAAGTTTTAAGTATGTGCCTTCTTTTAAATCTTGGTTTTAGACTCAATTAACTCAATTTTTTTCATGACATCATCAACTGAAATTAAACTCATAACCTCAGAGTTTCTTACACGTTGTCCCCATTTAAGCTCAGATACCTCTTTATTAAGAAACTTTTTTACGGCCTCTGGGTATTTATTGACGACTAAATTTTGATGATGGTAGGGGCCGGTTCTACATGGGTTTGAACTGGCATAAAGGCCAATGCAATACGTACTTGCAGAATTAGCCATGTGAATTGGGCCTGAGTCAGGCGCAATTACTATATCGACTGCTGAAATTAATGCATATAATTGTTTTAGACTGGTTTTACCAATAAAGTTGTGGATACTGTCACTATCAGTAATTCGCTTGATAACTTCCCCATATTGTTTTTCTTTTTCACTTGGCCCACCTGTAAGTACAACTTGATAGCCTCGTTCTTGTAGTTGAGAACACAGACCTGCAAAATTTTCTGCGGACCAATTTCTAAAATTATTTTTGCGTTCACTGCTGCATGGGCTGATTAGAACAGTAGGTTTTCCATTAATTACTGTTTTAGCAAAGTCTTGATCTTGTTCACTAATTGGTATATTCCAGCTATGAATTTGATGCTCTATACCTAGCGCTTTAGTAAAGCCGAATAAGCCATCCATAACATGACTATTGGCTTGAGCTGCAATACGCTGTTTGCTAAATAACCATTGAAAGTCTTTGGCACGTTGTTTATCAAAGCCGAGTTTGTATCTTGCTTTAATGTATCTAGAAGCAATGCTTGCACGTAGTGCAGCCTGCATCATGAGAAGAATATCAAACTCCCTGCCAGATAAGTCTTGATTTAATTGATGATATGCTTTGCGCCCAAGGCTTTTATCAAAGATAATATACTCAACATTAGGAATATCAGAAAAAAGTGTGGCTTCGAGCTTACCAATAATCCAGGTTATCTTACAATCAGGCCAAGTGGCTTGCAGGGTTCTTAAAATAGGTAAGGTATGACAAATATCTCCTATTGCAGATAATCGAAATATACAAATTGATGTGGGCGGCGTATTTAAAAACAACATGTTATGAGTGAATTCCAGAAAGAAATCAAATTAGAAAATGGAAAAACTATGTTCATGCTATACGATTCTGTATTGCAGGGCAAAATCAAACCCGATTACTTTTCAGAAGAATACTGGGCTGAACATCCTGATAGTAAGATTCTAGCCAAAGGGCGAGGCATCACCTATCGTATTCAAGTCCCTGAGCAGGCACCTTGGGTATTGCGACATTATCATCGTGGTGGGCTTATAGGGAAAGTCATTAAGCGGAGCTATGCGTTTACTGGTTCAGATGAAGTACGCTCGTTTGCAGAATATCGAGTTTCAGCGCAACTTTATAAGCTTAATTTACCCGTACCAAAACCTATAGCAGCTATGTATGTGAAAAATAGGTTTAGCTATAGAGCGGCTATCTTGACCCAGTACATTGAAAATACCATGACTTTGAGCGCATGCTTGAGTCCGGAGTTTAAACCTAACTGGCGTGCAATCGCGCAGGCTATACATCAAGTGCATCAAGCTGGTTTAGTACATAGTGATTTGAATGCACATAACATTTTGCTTGATGATAATGGGCATGTCACAATAATTGATTTAGATAAAGCCGTTATTCATCCTGGAGAGAATTTGAAGCCTAAGCATTGGGAAAGTTTGCAGAGATTAAAGCGTTCGATGGAGAAGGTTTCCCGACGTAGTAGCGATCAGCAGCAAAATGACTGGGCTGAATTGATCTATGCATATCGAGACTTAAATAAAAAACAATCCCATTAAAAGTTTTTGTAAATATCCTCATACTCTGGTGGAAGATTTTTAAAGCGACGATGTACCCAGTAGTAATCGATAATATTATTTTTAGCCATAGCTTCGATAACAGAATTTATTCTATTGGTGTCACTGTGCATATCAGAGCCAGTAAAACCCTCAAGAGCAGGTTGTATTAATATTTTATAGCCTTGGCCATTTGCTTTACGTACTTGAGTTACAGGTACAATTTTTGCACCAGTCATAGCAACAATTTTAGTAGTAGACGTTGTAGTTGGTGCCAGTTGATCAAAAAACTTTGCCAATATACTGCCACGCCCCACATAATTTTGATCTGGCGCAAACCAAACACAGCCTCCATTTTTAAGCAAACGTATCATACGAAGAGGAGAGTCTTTTGCGATTTGTTGCTTTATATAATGTCGGCGTTTTTGGTTAATGAAGGCATCAAAATAGGCAGTATCATGGCGTCGGTACACAATCGCTGTCTCCTCTACATTACCCAATACTCTTAGACCCATTTCTAAAGTTGTAAAATGACCAAAAAGAAGAATCACGCCTTTGTTGTTTGCTTTCGCAGATCGTAAGTTCTCCAAGCCCTGAATTTCGACTAATTTTTCCAAACGCTCATTGCTCCACCACCAGCAAATACTTTGCTCAACTAAGCCAGTAGTAAATGACTGTAGATGTTTTTTACACGTTTCTTGATACCAGCTATTTGTTTGTAGAGGAAAACAGTGTTCTAAATTTGATAGTACAACTCTTCGTCTTTTTTTAAAAAGATAGTAACTAACAACCCCTAGGGTTTTTCCTAACGAAAGAATAGCTCTATAGGGCAAGAGTGAACACAAATATAAAAAAAATAAGCCTATACGCATAGGCAAGAGTTTGAAAAATGTCACCTTATGATCCAATTAAATGTTTTTATAGACATCGTCAAACTCTGCAGGTAGATTTTTAAAACGTTTATGTAACCAGTAATAATGGCTAGGCTGTTTCAGTACTAGATTTTCAAATACCCTATTAATTCTATTTACATCTTCTAGATCATTACCACTTGGAAAGTTTTCAAGCTCGGGTAAAATTTCTAAATCATAACCAGTACCATCTTTTCGTCGATATTGAACAAAAGGCACAACGCTAGCGCCTGTCATTTTAGCTAAACGTGCGGTACCAGGGTTGCTTGGTGCAGGTTGATTAAAAAAAGTAGATAGAACATAATTTTTACGCGTAAAATTTTGGTCCGGTGCATACCAGACAATATTATTTTTTTTCAGGCGCTTAAGCATTTCGCGAATATTGGTTTTTACAATAGTTTGTTTGGTGTACTTAGCTCTTTTTGATTTTACAAAGTTCTCAAGAAAAGTTGATTTGTGTTTTCTATATACTGCATCAACCTTTTGTTCAAATGCGATTAAGCGTCCTCCAATTTCTAAGGTTGTGAAGTGAGCACTTAACAGGATGACTCCTTTTTCTTTTTTAAGAGCAGAGTGGAGATTTTCTAGTCCAGATATATTAACAAGCGGTTTAACGCGTTCTTCATTCCAGAACCAGCAAATTGAGAGTTCAAGGATAGCTTTGCCCATTGCGGAAAAATGTTCTTTGAGAATTCTTTCTCTTGATTCTGGACTTAAGTCGGACAAACAAAGTGCAATATTAATAGCGGCAATTTTTCGTCTTTTAGAGGCAAGATAATATAAGATGCTACCAAGGAAACTGCCCAATGCCATTAAAGCCTTATAAGGCAAAAAGCTAAGTACCCAAAGAGTACTTACTCCTAGACGAGCACCCGTATTACGTAAAAATTGTGTCAAGATTATCATCCGTACTTAAAGCAGCATATTGTAATTCTTTCTCATAGATAGTGACAGGGTAGAAGTATATAAGATTTGGTCAGTTTTTTTTGTCAACAATTACAGTGTGTTAACATACCTACGTCAATATCTAGAAAATTATAGTATGAGCATTCAAGTTCCGGATTTTTCAAAGTCTCAAGTTTTGGTAGTTGGTGATGTGATGCTAGACCGTTACTGGTCGGGGTCAACAGGCCGTATTTCGCCAGAAGCTCCTGTGCCAATTGTTAATGTTAGTAAATCTGAAGATCGTCTGGGTGGTGCTGCTAATGTAGCCGCAAATATCAGAGCCTTAGGCGCAAGAGTAGGTCTATTAGGCCTTTTGGGCGATGATCATGTTGCCGATAGTATTGAAGCAATATTGGATTCCTTAGATATTCTTACCCATTGTGAGCGAATTGCAGAAATAGAAAGCATTACAAAGTTAAGAGTATTAAGTCAGAATCAACAAATTTTACGCTGCGATTTTGAGAAAAAAATTCCACTTCAATTTTGCCTCAATTTAAAGACTAAATTGTCTAAAGTAATAAAAAACTATGATGTGGTCGTATTTTCAGATTATGCTAAAGGAAGTCTGCAAGAAGTTAAAGAACTCATAAGAATAGCTAAATCAGAACATAAATTAGTGATAATTGATCCTAAAGGGACTGATTTTACGCGCTATAAAAATGCCGACGTTATTACGCCTAATCAAAAAGAGTTTGAACAAATTGTGGGTGTTGCAGATTCAATGCAAGACTTTAAGGAGAAAGCCAAAAAGTTACAAGAACAAATCAATGTTTCTCATTTATTAGTAACACGGGGTGAGCATGGAATGTTCTTGCAATCAGAAAACTCCGACTATCAAGTTAAGGCTGTTGCTCGGGAAGTGCATGATGTTACTGGAGCAGGTGATACGGTAGTGGCATTATTGGCTGCGTGTTTAGCGACAGGAGAAACTATGCAAAATTCTGTTGATCTAGCTAATCAGGCCGCAGGTGTTGTTGTGGCCAAATTGGGTACGTCAACAATTACAGTGCATGAATTACGTAATGCTTTACATATGCAAGGTATTGGTGGGCGGTCACAGCAAACTGTGGCGCAGCTTCAAGAACTGATCTTGTCATTACAAAAACAAAATAAAAAAGTGGTTATGACCAATGGTTGTTTTGATATTTTACATGCCGGCCATATTGCATTTTTAGAGGAAGCAAAAGCCCAAGGAGATTTTCTTTTGGTTGCTGTAAACGATGATGCTTCAGTAAGTCGATTGAAAGGCCCCGAGAGACCCGTTAATAAACTAGAAGACCGTATGGCAGTATTGGCTGCTCTTTCTGCGATTGATTGGGTATTACCTTTTTCTGAGGACACTCCACAAAAATTAATTGCGCAATTATTGCCAGCTATTCTCGTTAAAGGTGGCGATTATAAAGTTACCGATATTGCAGGTGGTCAAGAAGTATTAGCTGCCGGTGGTGATGTGAGAGTTTTAAACTTTCATGAAGGACGATCAACTACTAGAATAATTAATCAAATCAAAAAACAAAATTAAATGCGCTATCTTCTGGTTGTTTTATCCTATTTACTTTTGCCTCTTATGGTTATTGCCATGCTCTGGCGTGGTTTTAAAACACGTGCTTATTGGAAGCGATTAGCTGAACGTTTTGGACTTTATAAGTTTCCGGCATTAAAAGAGTCCATTTGGATACATGCTGTTTCTGTGGGCGAAGTACAAGCCGCTGTTCCCCTAGTTAAACGTTTACAACATCGTTACCCTAATGAAAATATTGTCGTAACAACTCAAACACCTACAGGCTCAGAACGAGTTCAGAAAATTTTTGGAGAGTCAGTAGTTCATACTTATGTTCCATATGATGCTCCCTATATTGTGAGACGTTTTATTAAACAAATGCAGCCTCGTTTAGCCATCATTATGGAAACTGAAATTTGGCCTATTCTGTATGCCCAATGCGCCAAAAGCTCTATTCCCATTATTATGGCGAGTGCGAGAATATCACCTCGCTCAATTAATAGTTATCAGCGCTTTAAATATTTATTTGAGCCTACTCTCAACCAAGTTCATTTAATTGCAGCACAAACCAGTCGTGATGCAGAGCGATTTTTAAGTCTCGGAGCGGCGGCTAAAAGAGTCCGAGTTATTGGTAACTTAAAGTTTGATTTTATGTTTGTGCCGAGTAATCTGCAAGAAAGAGGGCAAGACTATTACCAAAAATACTTTACTGGACGTCCAGTTTGGATTGCAGCAAGTACACACGATAGTGAAGAAAATACCGTTTTAGAGGTCCATAAAAAATTATTAGCCTTGTTTCCAAATCTTGTATTGATTCTAGCGCCTCGCCATCCTGAGCGAAGTAGTCAAGTGCTTAGTTTAATTATGCAGAAAGATTTGATTGTTTGTCGGCGTAGTACGAGCGAAACTCCAACGGAAGAGACTCAAGTATTTTTGCTGGATACTCTAGGAGAGTTACCTATGTTTTATGCAGCTTCTCAAGTAGCATTCGTGGGAGGCAGCTTAGTACCAATTGGAGGTCATAATTTACTTGAACCAGCGGCTTTATCTATTCCAATTTTGGTCGGCCCGCATACTTTTAATGCGCCAGAGATATCTGAAATGCTAGAAGAAGTCGGTGCCTTAGAAGGGGTACGTACACAAGGTGATTTTCAAACTTCAATTACATCTTTGCTAAAAGATCCTGCACTGGCAAAGTCAGCTGGTAGTGCAGGTCGAGAAGTGGTTGCAGAAAACTTTGGAGCCTTAGATAAACTGCTTGCTGAGATAGAACTAATTCTTACTCTCTAAAAACCTTACTCGAGCAGAGAGTTTATTTCATTTATATCATCTTGACTTAAGGTTCCAGCAGCTCGCTTTAAATTTAATAAGTTAGATAAATAATCGTAACGACTCTGAGAGTAGTTTCGTTCTGCATCTAGTAGGGTTCTTCGAGAATTCAATACATCAACCGTTGTGCGTGTACCAACTTCAAACCCTTTTTCGGTTGCTTGTAAAGCGGTTTGAGAGGAGCGAACGGCTTGTTTAAGCGCACGAATTTTTGAAATATTTGATAAAACATTTAAATAGGCATCGCGTGTAGCTCGTTCGGTTTCACGAGTGATTCTTTCTAGTCGTTCTTTAGATGCGCGGTGTTGATATACGGCTTGACGAGTTAATGAAGTAGTCCTGCCTCCAGAATAGATCGGTACATTGAGTTGCACCCCAAATGTGGTTGAATTTCCCGACCCAGAAGTTGTGATGTCACGAATAAAATCATCACGGTCAGAATCACTGCCTCTTCGACTTAAATTTAAACTTAAGGTTGGATAATGCCCTGTTTTTTGACTATCAATATTATCTCGAGAAATTTCTGCAGCTAATCGAGCAGAGAGTAAATTCAAATTTTGGTCTAATGATTGATTTACCCATACCTCCTGTGATGCCGGAGACGGTGGCCCTAATTCGAAATCAGCTTGTGGCCTGGCTAACTCTTTAACCTGTTGGCCAGTTATTTCACGTAGGTTTTCTATTGCAAGTGCAGACCTACGCTTAGCATCAATTTCATTAGCAACTGCTTGATCATAGGCCGCTTGAGCTTCTTGTACATCGGTGATGGCAACTAAACCAACTTCAAATCGAGTATTGGCTTGTTCCAATTGACGAGCAATAGCTTCTTTTGAGGCTTTCTCAAAATCTAAGACATCTTTCGCGGCTAGTACAGCAAAATAGCTACTTGCAACGCGTAATATTAAATCTTGTTTAGATATTTCAAAGTCTAAATTAGATTTGAGTACGTTTTTTTCTGCGGTTTTTAAGTTAATCCACCGATTCCAATCAAATAAAGACTGTTGTAATTGGAGATTCCAACCGTTCGTTGTATTGGAGTCATCGTTTGGACTTCCTTGTGGGAAAAATTCGCTTACGGAAACACCTTGACTATCGGTTGTGCCATAGTTGGCTCCACCAGAAATTTGTGGCAAAAGATTACTTAAGGCTTGGGTCTTGCCTTCATTACTTGCAAGTCGATTTGCTTCCGCTTCACGCAGTAAAGGATCGCTCTGCAAAGCCTGTTGATAAATGCTTGCAAGATCATCTTGGGCAAAGCTCTGTGACGCTACTACGAATGTGAAAGCAGCAAGAATGGTGATTTGGGTGAGGCTACGAATTTGCATGGTATATTCTCAAGAACAATTAAGTGTTATACATAACTATATCACCATATCACTTGGTGTCAAGTCACAGAGTATTGCTTTATTTTCCACTTATATACAAGCGGTATTAACACAGTAAATAGTAAATAAGGCTAATAAGTTGCAATATTTGAGTCTATTTCAGTGCTCCAAGCATGAATTCCACCGACTAAGTTGCTTAATTGAACAAATCCATTGTGGGCTAAAAATTGAGCAACTGATTGGCTGCGCCCCCCATGGTGGCACATGACTACTAAATGAGAGTCTTTCGGTAGCTCATTTAAGCGTTCTGGAACTTGGTTCATGGGTATATTCAGACTGCCGTCAATAGAAGCAAATTCAATTTCCCATGGTTCTCTGACATCTAACAAAACGGGTTTAGTTTGCTCGGCGTTTAGCCACAAATCGGCGAAAGTTTTTACGGGTAATTGTTTAATAGCAGAGTTCACAATGTTCAGAACTGGAAGGTGGTTGAAGTTTTATTTGGGAAGGTACTTACTTCAGTTTCAAATATTGAACTTTCAAGCCATTCGTCCTCACCTATGCGTTCGATATGCACGCAATGATTTAATGGTGCAGTACCAATAAAAAGAGCAGCTCTTCCATTAATTTTTAAGGCTGTTTTTAGATTCTCAGGTACAGCTTTATGAGCAAACTGGCTTACGATTACATCATACTTTTTGTCTTCAATATTTAGTACTTCATCCCAGCTTGAATGCTTAGGAGTTAAGTTTTTAAAGTCATGATTACGACAAGTAGTAAGCGCCTCAGTTAATACGGTTTCATCGGCATCACAAACTGTGACATGTCCACCTAAATAAGCTAAACATGCGCTTAAATAGCCACACCCAGAGCCTATTTGTAGAATCGAGTCATTATGTAATATTTGTAAAGCTTGCAGGATTTTACCTTGCACAGATGGTGAAGGGAGACTGAAATCTTTGCGAATTTTAAAACTTACATCGGCATGTGCAATATTTTTAAATTTTTTAGGTAAAAAGTGTTCTCTTGAAATAGTTGCCATAGCATCCAAAACGGCCGGATCTAAAACTTCCCAGGCACGAACTTGCTGTTCTACCATTTGTTCTCTTTGAGTTTGCATACTGTCTCTTATTTGTTTTTTAGATAAGGAAATTTGAAATATTTCCCTTAATGAAATTCACATCATTATACCGTTTTTGTTCACTATGGCGGATGCGTGAGTCGCTATTTTTTTAAAAATAATTATGTTAAATGAGCTCGATCAGTATTCTATGAGGTAAAAAAATCTAAGCAAATTAGCCAAGCAATTTTTGCATTATTATTAAGCAATAGAGTAAATTAGACGTAATTGGTCTAAAGATATGCGATAAAATTAGTACAGTAAGTGAGCGTAATCATTAAAAATAAATTTCTTTGAACAACATAAACAGTTAGTAAAACTGTCTATTGATTCACGTTTTGAAACAATACTATCTCAAAGAAATGCTCAAAAAGTGACGCAGTTCAAATTTTCTAAGTCTTATGCTGCTAGATTGAAACTTAGAGATTTGACTGAGAGCGACTAAGAGTAAGCACTCAAATCAAATGGGTGTTTAAGTTTAGTAAAGAATGGAGTGTTAATCACAAGTTAAATTAAGTTTTTTAAATTTAATTTTATATAAGTGATTAAAAAAAGGGTGAGCGATAAAATTAACAAACCAGCAGATTCACTACTACGAATTGATACGGATAACTCGACTGATGAAATTGGTCGAGACAGCTCGCTTGAACCCCAAATAAATACAACCAAGAT
>CALHVH010000191.1 GCA_938039225.1 uncultured Gammaproteobacteria bacterium | reverse complement strand
AACCGTATAAGCAGTACGCGAATAAGTGACTTTGATTTTTCCTTCAATTCTTACTTGGTCTTCTGGGATAAGACAAATTGCATTCATTGAGGCTTCACCTGGAGTATGCATAAAATCAGTCATCTCGCAATTCCCTTCTAATATATCAGCCAGCAAACTACTCACCGCTGGATTTGCTTCGGACTCGCTAATACAAACCTGATGAGTGTCTTCGTCCACAATTCCTAAACCTTCAACACTTAATGTATGCGTGCTGGACCAAAGACCTGGTTCAAGTTCAATGGTTTCAATCTCGTCGGCAGAAATACTAATAACTACTAATAAGGCTAAACTGAAATTTAAAGTTTTATTGAACATGCACTACTCCAATACAATCTGGTTTTTGAATCCAATACACTCAAAACACACTAAATTTGACAACCATCAATCTCTGGTTGCCAATTATTTGACTATAGTCTTATTATCGTTTTTGTTCGATTTTCTTGAATTACTGACATACTAAATCTCATTCTCCCCAAAATTTCCACCACGGTTTTTTAGCTTTTTTAGCAGTAGCTTCTTTAGCTTTTTCATTGAGCTCTTTTGTAATAGCCTCACCATTATCAGAATTATTTAAAGCGTGTTCTTCGCCTTGCTGAGCCTTATCATTTTCTTTCTGAACTCGATTTTTTTTCTCCATTTTATTCTTACTAGCATTTTCTTTTTCATCACCATCGTCATCATCCATATCACGCTGAGTCATTTCTCGACGTCTTTCTTCAGCCTCTTCTCGACGCTCTTGAGCACGCTCATTTTGTGCTCTTTCTAAATCACGATTGCCCTGCGAATTTTCATTTCGACGCTGATCAGCTACCTCTCTACGTTCTCTAGCACGTTCAGCTTGTTCATTAACTTTATCATCGTAATCATCATCGTCGTCATAATCGACAATATTTTTATCTTTACGATTATCTTTTTTATCTTGCATGTAGTCTCTTTTCTCATCTTTTTGCAGATCACGTACAGCTTTTGCTTCCTCACTTTGTAATTCACGCAATGCCTTCATTTCTTTGGCACGCTCTTTTCCACTCAAACTCTCATCAGAACGTAATTCTTCCATTTCAGCACGATGTCTCTCTCGCATATCGGCTGATTCTAAACGATTATCCTGCTCAAATATCGAAACTTCATTGCGATTTTCGTCAGTGGAATCATTTACTCGTTCTTTAGTTTTTTTATCTTTTTTAACCTTGACTTGCTTTATTCGTTTTTCAACATTTACTTTATTTTTATCTGCATGTTCTGGTTTAGTCATTGCTGACATGCTGCTAGAAAACGCCAGGGCTGATACCAAAGCAAGGATAATTATTTTTTTGTTAATCTGATACATGTGAACTCCAATAAAAATTTTCCTTCAGAGCTTGCGCTAGCTTCGTGTAAAGGTCAATTAATCAAAGTAGAGAAATGTAAAGTAAATAACTTATTCATTTAAATCAGTATCTTAAGAAACGTATAAATTTCTAGAAAATTACTCAATTAAAAAAATATGCCTGAACAGGCGATGAATACTCTATCAAGCGATGTCATAAATTTATCTGTAGAGAGCGATAAACTTAGAAAATCGATTCTATGTATAATCATACGATAGACTCATAAAGCAACAGGACTTTCTACATGCAAGCCATACAAACCCCATGTTTACTATTAGGTCGCTTTTTATTAGGAATGTATTTTATTTTGCCTGGAATTCAGAAGATAGCTGAATTCGATAAGATGAGTGCTTACATGCAAGCTCATGATGTACCTTTGATTTCTATATTACTCCCCCTCACCATTCTTATTCAACTGACTGCAGGCGCAGCTTTAATTATTGGATTTAAGGGAAGGCTTGCCGCATTCTTATTGGCCGGATTAACTCTAGTGATTAATTTCTATATGCATAACTTTTGGAGCATGGAAGACGGTGCTGCTCGAATGCATGAAATGCAGAATTTTATAAAAAATATGGCCATCATGGGTGGCTTATTGATAGTAGCAGCACACGGTACAGGGGTGTACAGTTTGGATAATCGAGAATGATGAAACTTAAAGTTCTAAATGTGTAGTTTGTTAATCTACTGTCCCTCTTTGATACAGCAATACATTCCCTTTATAGGGCTCACTTAAATAATCAGCGGTGACAGGTTTTACCACATTATGTGAATACCCTAAGGAGTTCATGGCCTTATCCATTTTGCCTTGACGATGGCGTCCTGGATCAACAAGAATAACTTCGCAATTTGGTCGTGCATGTCGGTTAATGAAACTAGAGAGTTGTTCTACGTGGCCGTCTTCATATAATAAATCACTCCCCACTATCACATCAAAATGGCCCAACTTAATGTTGTAGTCTTTCCAATTCGTTAAGACAAATGGAATCAGCTTATTATTATTTAGCCGGGCATTACGCTCTAAGAATACTTCAGCTTCAGGGTGATAATCCGTAGCCGTGATATCCATATGTCTTTGATTCAATGCCAGACTGGCTAAACCAATTCCACTACCAACTTCAAGAATACGTTTATTTTTT
>CALHVH010000190.1 GCA_938039225.1 uncultured Gammaproteobacteria bacterium | reverse complement strand
GTATCTTCATCCATAAATGCCATTAATACTAAAGCCGCAGCTGCAGTAATAAACGATGGATAGAATAAGGTATTGGTTCCTTCGAGAAATAATCCCCATGGATCAATAATTGATTTCCAAACAGCTAATGCCGTGATTGCTGTAATTGCTAATACCGCTGGGTAAGCAAATTTACGTAATAAACCAACAATCGTTAAACCACCGATAAGCACTTGTAAGGCGCCTAGGATTTTAATAGCCATAGGACCCGATAAAATACCAAAATAAAAATGCTCTGCAACTTTTGTACCGTGTGCTGTATTTGCGATTTTGTCATAGCCCCACCAGATAATCAGTAGACCTAATGAAATTCTAAGTAATAATAATGATTTTGCTTTCATGTTAACTCCCCATTTTGAATGCGTTTAAATAGTAACTCAAATTAGAACGATTTACTGTCTGAATTATTTCATCTGTGTAATAAAAAAGACCACTTAGAGTGGTCTTTTATGGGTTCCCGCCTTCGCGGGAATGACAAACATATAATTATGATTAAATAACTTCAATCGCCATAGCCGTTGCTTCACCACCACCAATACATAAACTCGCAATTCCTTTTTTCAAGCCACGATTTCTTAGTGAATGAATTAAGGTTACTAATAATCTAGCACCAGTACATCCGATTGGATGACCTAATGCACAAGCACCGCCTTCAATATTTACTTTGGCATGATCCAAATTTAATTCTTTTATTGCTGCCATAGTAACGACTGCAAAAGCTTCGTTGATTTCGAAAAGGTCCACATCGTCTTTAGTCCAGCCAATACGCTGCATTAAATTTTTTGTCGCGTAGACTGGAGCAGTTGTGAACCATGCTGGCTCATGCGCGTAGGCAGAATGCCCAACGATTTTAGCGAGAGGGGTAAGACCACGTTTTTCAGCATCACTTTGACGCATTAAAATCAAGGCAGCGGCGCCGTCTGAAATTGAAGAAGAACTTGCTGCTGTCACGGTGCCACCATCGCGCTTGAAAGCAGGTCGCATTGTAGGAATCTTATCGATGTCACACTTGCTTGGCTCTTCATCGGTATCGACTATAGACTCTTTTCTTCTCACTGTTACCGTTACTGGCTCAATCTCATCCTTAAAACGGCCTTCAGCAACAGCGCTTTGTGCACGTTTAACGGATTCAATAGAAAAGTTATCTTGAGCTTCTCGTGAAAAACCAAATTTCTCAGCAGTTGCTTCACCAAATACCCCCATCATTTGACCGTCGTATGGGTTTTGTAAACCATCAAAGAACATATGATCTAAAATTTCACCATGCCCCATGCGGTAACCGCCACGCGCTTTTGGTAATAGGTAGGGAGCATTGGTCATGGATTCCATGCCGCCAGCCAGAACCACGTCTGCACTACCAGCTTTGATGATATCGTGGGCAAGCATTACGGCTTTCATACCAGAGCCACATACTTTATTAATCGTAGTACAGCCAACGCCTTTTGGAATGTCTGCACCAAGTGATGCTTGACGTGCCGGTGCCTGACCTAGGCCTGCTGGTAATACGCAGCCGTAAATTACTTCATTAATGTCTTTACCTTCTAAGCCAGCTTGTTTCAAAGCACCTTTTGCCGCTGTAGCTCCTAGTAATGGAGTATCGGCGCCAGTTAGGGAACCTTGAAATGAACCGATTGGTGTGCGTTTGGCGGCGACGATTACTATTGGGTCATTGGACATGCTTTGCTCCGAGGTTTTTCTTTGATTAATTATGTTGATATATTATATCAAGTGACTTTTAAAGCAATTCGAATTACCTGCGAAGGCAGGTATCTATTATCGTTAATTACTTTGAGGTAAGCCACGAATCACCAGCCTTTGCTGGGGATTCGTGTTGTGAGTATTGCTTTAATCAAAGGCGAAATTAAGCTTCCACTTGGATAGTACGACGACGACCGGTTAAACGCGTTAACGGATTGCGTGTGTACACTTTCTTAGTTTCGCCAAGAGCCGCAATGCGTTCTTCGGCTAAACGGTTAGCCGCTTCAAAAGGAGGAATACTGTCGCGCTCACTGATTTTGTAAATACGCTCGATGATGTTGTAAATATTGCTCACCATGCGGTATGAACGGTCACTATCGTAACCTTGTAATTCGATGGCAACGTTTATTAAGCCTCCAGCGTTTACCGCATAATCAGGAGCATAAAGAATATTTCTGGCTTCTAACTCATGTCCCATTTGACTGGTTTCAAGTTGGTTATTTGAAGACCCACAAACAATGTCACATTTTAGTCTATCAATGGTATTTTCGTTGATGACCCCACCGAGGGCACAAGGTACAAAAACTTGAGCATCTGTGTCGTAAATTTCATTCAAAGGAACCGCTTCAACACCAAGTTCACGAACTAGCTCCTTTACTCGAGTTTCATTAATATCTGTGACTAAAACTTTTGCGCCTCTTTCACGTAAAGTTTTTACTAAGTGATAACCCACACTACCAACACCTTGTACTGCATAGGTGTAGTCACCAATATTGGTATTACCATATTTTTTGTTTAAACTAGCTTCGATACTTCGAATGGTGCCAAAAGCGGTGTAAGGCGAAGGGTCGCCACTACCGCCATGAGCTGGATGCACACCAACAACATTGTCAGTTTCTTGATAGATATATTCCATATCTTCAACAGTGGTATTAACGTCTTCAGCAGTAATGTAACGGCCACCCAGAGTATTAATAAATCGGCCAAAAGAACGGAAAAAAGCTTCTGATTTATCCGTTTTGGGATCTCCTATAAGAACAGCTTTACCACCGCCTAAGTTCAAGCCAGATACAGCGGCTTTATAGGTCATACCGCGAGATAAACGTAGTACATCTTTAAGAGCCGCTTCTTCGGTTTCGTAATTCCACATACGTAAACCACCAAGTGCAGGGCCTAAAGTCGTGTTGTGGATGGCGACGATGGCTTTAAGGCCACTGGTATTACAGTTAAAGAACACAACTTGTTCGTGACCTTTATTACCGATGTAATCAAAAAGATTCATTCCAACTCCTAATATTTTATATGAAAGGGTCAAAAAGATAGCTAGCGTAGACCCGCTGATGGCGCGCATTATAAGCCAATGCCAAGCTAACTATGTTTTTTGACAAGAGCGACTATCGCAAACCAATGTTTTGTATAGCATTTTGGTTTCAAATGAAACATTTGTTTAAATGAATTTGAATCCCCAACGCGCGTATGAATTACCCTTTTGTCTAAAAAGTAATTCTTGAATAAGGCATATATATTAATGACTTAGAGTAATTTTTGTTCGAGCTGACTTATATCTGACCTACATTTTCAGTGAATAATTGATGCAACTCATCTTTAAGAACGGTTACATTAGAGTACTTAGATGGGTTTAAGACTGGTTTTTGTATATGAATCTGAATGGCTACTCGACTAATTTTCCACTCTTCTGCAGGTAAGGCTAGACGAGCACCGTGTATAAAAATGGGAACTAGAGCATGGTTTGTTTTATACGCAACGGCAAAAGCCCCTTTTTGAAAAGGACGTAAACCAGCTTCGGCTTTAAAAGTACCTTCAGGGAAAATGCCTAGTGAATTACCATCAGCAGCATAATGAATAAGCTTTTTTAAATGTTGTGCTGCAGTGGCTCTGTTACTACGTTCAACAAAGTGAGACTGAATACGTCGTAACACAAGATGTAAAATAGGCACACTGGTAACTTCGCGTTTAATAACAAAGGAAAAGCGTGGTGGCAAGGTAGCCATTAAGAGCAGACCGTCTAGATAGCTGCTGTGATTAGCAATAACAATACAGTGTTCTGAGGGTAAATTATTCAGGCCTGTTAATGTTATTTTGATTCCGCTCAAAAAGAAAATGGCCTTACATACACCACGTGTTAAATATCTGCGCATGGGTAAACTAGGGATTAAGGCTAATAAAATGGATAAAGGCAAGGCTAGAAGTATCACTAGAGTGTAGATGTAAATTGAATAAATGTGACGCATATCACTAAATTTGCCTATGGACTCTGAGTTGAACTGTTAAATTATGTTACTGGGTTAATATGTTAACTGAAGTGTGACACAGTACACGAAATAAACTGCATTTCTTGTTAATGTAGAGTCTGTCAAAAATTGAATCAAAAATTAATGTGATGCAAAAAGATAACTTAGCCACAATTCTACCATTGTCTACTGATCAAGACGATAAAGCTGTTGCACCTGCAAGCGCTAATCTTGTTGATCGGTTTTTAGATAATATTTGGATGGAACATGGCTTATCTAAGAACACATTAAACGCATACAGAAATGACTTAAAACAATTAAATAAATGGTGTGTTTCAAAGTCATTAGATATATTAAATCTATCTCGTGCTGATTTACAGGATTACCTTGCAGAGCGAGTTGAAAACAAAGCAAGTCCACACTCGACTGCCAGGCAGATTTCATGTTATCGCCGCTTTTATCGTTTTTATGTAAGAGAAGGCCAGCTAAAAAGCGACCCAACTGAACAAATAACGCGCCCTAAACTAACTCGCGGTATTCCGGTTTCATTGTCAGAAAAAGACGTTGAAAGTTTATTAGCAGCACCCAAGACAACAGACCCCTTAGGTGTGCGTGATAAAGCAATGCTGGAACTGTTATACGCAACTGGTTTACGAGTTACTGAGCTAATTGAACTAAGTCTAAGTCAGATTAATTTGAATCAAGGTGTAGTTCGAGTCATCGGTAAGGGTGATAAAGAGCGCTTAGTTCCTATGGGCGGAGTAGCTCAAAAATGGTTAACTCAATACATTGCCTCATCTCGCTTAGATATTTTAGATGGTCGAGTAACTGACTATATATTTCCAACCCGTCGTAGTGACTGTATGACCAGACAATCTTTTTGGCACATAATTAAGCGTTATGCCAAACAGGCTGAAATTAGTACAAAATTATCACCACATACACTACGTCATGCCTTTGCTTCTCATATGCTGAATCATGGTGCCGATTTAAGAGTGGTGCAAATGCTTTTAGGTCATAGTGATTTATCCACTACTCAAATCTATACCCATGTTGCTAAAGAGCGCCTTAGTAAGCTACATGCTATACATCATCCACGTGCTTAAAAGACTCTCAGAGCTGTAATATTGGAACCATAAAGCCGGTCAAGTGTCGTAACTGAGTGTCTATTCATCAGTAGTTCAGAACTTCTTCTGTATAATGACACACTACAAACTAACCCAAGCATAAAGAGAGAATCGTGATTAAAAATAAATTTAATAAGCAACTCGTTCAGTTGTTTTTAAGTGGTCTTGCCTTGTTGGCTTTCAATGTTGTACACGCTGATGCTACCAAAGAAGCTCTAGCTAGTAAATTGCCAAATATTGACGCGTCGCAAATCGAAAAGTCACCAGTTAAGAGTATTTACTCGGTTGATTTGGGTGAGCGTTATGCTTATGTTACTGATGATGGTAAATTCCTATTTATTGGTGAATTGTTAGATATGGAAACGGGCTTGAATTACACTCGTATGGCCTTAGGCAAGAAACGTATTGAAACTCTTGATGCGATTCCAGAAAAAAATTACATTGTTTTTCCGGCAAAAAATAAAAAACATTCTATTACAGTATTTACTGATATCGACTGTACATGGTGTCGTCGTATGCATGCCGAAATTGACGAGTTAAATAATCTAGGAATAGAAGTTAAGTATTTACTGCGTCCTCGTTCAGGGCAGCAATCCAAGTCTTGGAAAAAAGCTGATGCAGTATTTTGTTCTAAGAATCAACAAAAAAATCTTACTCGTTCTAAGCAAGGCATGGACATCACCATGAAGACTTGTAAGAGTTCTCCGGTAATGGAAAATGTGACAATTGCCCAAGATCTTGGTTTTATGGGAACACCTGTAGTACTGTCAGAGAATGGCACTCAATTAGGTGGTTATGTAGAAGCTAATAAATTACTAGAGCAGTTGGATTTAGAGAAGAGCAAATCTGGTAGTTAAGCTATATTAATTTTTAGTGATGAATTATTAAAGCCACTTGATTGAGTGGCTTTTTTTTTTGGCGACAAATACTGTTATCATAAGTTATGAAAACTATTAGAACCCCAGTAAAGTATTTTCAAGATTTACCAGATTATCCGTTTGAGTCATATTACGCTGATATAAATGCCATACAAATGCATTTTTTAGATGAAGGCCCCAAAGACGGTGAAATTATTCTTCTCTTACATGGTGAGCCAAGTTGGTCATATTTGTATAGGCATATGATTCCGCCCTTAGTAGCTGCAGGATATCGATGTATAGCACCGGATTTAATCGGTTTTGGTAAATCCGATAAACCAACCAAAATAGATGATCATAGCTATGCAAAACATGTGGCATGGATGAGAGAATTTATTGAAATACTCAATCTAAATAACATCACTTTGTTCTGTCAGGATTGGGGCTCATTAATTGGTTTACGTGTTGCTGCAGAAAATGAAGAACGATTCGCTCGTATTGTTTTGTCCAATGGTGGTTTACCAACAGGGACAGCAAAAATGCCAGATTTTTTTTATAAATGGCAGAAATTTGCGAAATACAGTCCAATTTTTCCAATAGGGAAAATAATTGAAAAAGGTGTACGAGCATCCATGACAAAAGAAGAAGTTGCTGCCTATAATGCACCTTATCCATCAGGGAAATATAAAAAAGGCACAAGAGCTATGCCACAGTTAGTTCCAACGAGGCCTGATGACCCAGCTGCGCAAGCAAATCAAGCGGCTTGGAAAGTTTTTGAAAATTGGCACAAACCATTTTTAACGGCTTTTAGTAATAAAGATCCAATTACTCGAGGTGGTGAGAAAATTTGGCAAGAGAAAGTGCCTGGAGCAAAAAATCAAGCACACGTCACTATTGAGGGAGCGGGGCATTTTTTACAAGAAGAAAAAGGGCCAGAGCTCGCCCAAGTGATTATTGGCTTTTGTGAAAAAAATCCGATTTAATCCATCAAGGTTTCCAGATGCTAAGTTTTTTCACTTTACAACATCAATTGCATAATCCAGAGTTCGAAATCTTTCGTGGTGATAAAGTACCTTGTTTTGAAAATCCAACACGTGGTGACTTTGTGTATGAGGCTTTAACAAAAGCTGGTCATGAAATTACTAGTGAGTTTTCAGATAGTTCCGAAGTACTTGTAAAAGTGCATACGAAAAACTATTTGAATTTTTTGCAGACTGCCTGGGATCAATGGTTAGCTCTAAACCCTGAAAATATAAACCGTCAAGTTTTTCCCTCTGTTTGGCCGGTCTCAGGTTTGCGAGCAGACATTGAACCAGAAAACTTTGGGGCTAAGCTTGGTTTTTATTCTATGGATAATGGTACACCAATGGTATCAGGTACCTGGGAAGTGGTTAAAGCTGGTGCTGATGCTGCTTTTACAGCAGCAAACGTCTTAATGGATGAAAAAAAAGACGTATTTTGTGCCTTGCGCCCACCCGGACATCATGCTCATGCGAACTTTATGGGAGGTTACTGTTTTTTAAATAATGCCGCCGTAGCTGCACAAACCTTAAGGGATAGAGGATGTAAATCAGTGGCCATACTTGATGTGGATTATCATCACGGAAATGGAACGCAGAGTATCTTTTATCGAAGAAAAGATGTCTTGGTCCTTAATATTCATGCTGACCCAAGTACAGATTATCCTTTTTTTCTGGGAAATGCTGATGAAATTGGAGAAGGATCAGGTGAAGGCTTTAATATAAATTACCCTTTGCCTTCTGGGTGTAGTGCGAAAATATGGTTTGATGCTTTAGCGAGTGCTTCCGAAAAAATTAAGCAGTTTGATGCTGATGCTTTAGTTGTATCGTTAGGTTTAGACACTTATATAGATGACCCCATTTCAAGTTTTAATTTAACATCTGATGACTATATTAAATTGGGTGAAAAAATTAAGGGAATTGGCTTGCCGACGATAATGATTTTGGAAGGCGGTTATGCTACTGAAGAACTAGGGGGCAATGTAACTAATGTATTGCAGGGATTTGAGTCCGAAGGTTGATATTTTTTAATACCAAACCTGTATCGATGTGAGCATGGTTTTAAACAGCAATTTAGTGTTTTATCAACGCTCGAGTAACTCGAGTTTATTGGGTTTATCTTCCCATTCCTTAGCATCTTCAGGCGGGTCTTTCATTTCAGTAATTACCGGCCAAATTTGAGAAAGCTCTTCATTAAGTTGAATAAAGTGCTGCTGATCCTCGGGTAAATCTTCTTCTGAATAAATAGCGTTAATCGGACACTCTGGCTCGCAGAGTGTGCAATCAATACACTCATCTGGGTCGATAACTAAAAAGTTTGGTCCTTCGTGAAAACAATCTACTGGACAAACTTCTACACAGTCCATGTATTTACATTTAATGCAATTTTCAGTTACTACAAAAGTCATAATTTTTTTCTGGGGTTTATTTAATGATTATATTAACGGTTTAGTTTAAAAAGGCAATGGCTGATTAATATCCCACCGGTTTCTATTGATTACAGCGGTATGTACTTCGTATTGGTTTCTGCTTCTGTCAGCAAAAAATGATTTTAGAGCAAAGGTAACAGTTGGGAAGGCGATGTCGTCCCAGGGAATATCGTCTTCAGCTACTAAGTGGCATTCTAAAGATTCGGGGCCGCAACCAAAAGCATCGTTAATTAATGAGCCGCGATACATAATGTGTACCTGGCAAGCAAAGGGCACATCGATTACTGATTGCAAACCAGCCAGTTCGACTTGAGCCTCTGCTTCTTCAACGGTTTCACGTAGAGCGCCTTCTGCAGTGGTTTCTTTATTTTCCATAAAGCCTGCAGGAATAGTCCAGTAACCTAAACGTGGTTCTATCGCACGTTTACATAATAATATTCTGCCATCAGAGGCCTCAGCAATACAACCAACCACATTGTTAGGGTTTTGATAATGAATGATGTCGCAGGCGCTACATACGTATCGTAGGTAAGAATCGCCTTCTGGGATTTTATGTTCGACTGTGTTGCCGCAATTGGAGCAATATTTCATGCAAATCCTTGAGATGTGAGGATTGTGAAAATGAGTCGGGCGAAATTGAGATTGTATATCCCTTTGATTTTATTGAAAATAAATGGTGCCGAGGGCGAGAATCGAACTCGCACTTTGTTTCCAAAACCGGATTTTGAATCCGGCGCGTCTACCAGTTCCGCCACCCCGGCATATTTATTTTCATAAAACAAATGCACCCAACAAGCAGTGCAAGTTTGCCAGTATAGGCGAATATTTACAGTGTTCAAGCCTTTATGTGTATTGCTGTAAAAGCGAACATTTCACAAAATTAAAAAAAGCCAAATAAAAAGTGACCTTTTTCTTAAAACCACCATCTATAAATATAAATACTTCATTCTATCGAGAGCAATTTTTGACAAAACGTAGTTTACAAACTTTTGCTAAAACTGAATTAGTCGATTCAGTAATTATACAATCCGCGCAAGCTGGAGATCAGCAGGCAATGGCGTTGATTTAT
>CALHVH010000189.1 GCA_938039225.1 uncultured Gammaproteobacteria bacterium | reverse complement strand
TCACGTACTGGCAAAGTAATGGCACCCATAGATTCTGGCTCATCCATTTCACCATCGCCTAAGAAACACCAAACCTTTCGATCTGTCTTAGGCGTTAAGCCACGGTTTTCCATATAACGTTGGAAACGAGCTTGGTAGATTCCCATCATTGGACCCAGGCCCATAGAAACGGTAGGGAACTGCCAGAAATCAGGCATCAACCATGGATGTGGATAAGAACTTAATCCTTCACCCTGTGGTGCAGCAACTTCTTGACGGAAATTACGTAATTGCTCTTCACTTAAACGCCCTTCTAAGTAAGCGCGAGAGTAAATACCTGGAGACGAGTGACCTTGAACAAAAATCATGTCGCCGCGGTGCTCATCTTTAGGCGCTTTCCAAAAATGGTTAAAACCCACTTCATACAAAATCGCAGACGAAGCGTAGGTAGCAATATGGCCACCATACTCTGAACTCTTACGGTTAGCGTGCACCACCATAGCCATGGCATTCCAACGAATATAGGCTTCAATGCGTTTCTCTAAATGACGCTCACCAGGATAATTGGGTTGTTGCCCAGTTGGTATGGTATTTAGGTAGGCAGTGTTCTGGCTAAAGGGCAAGTAACCACCAGATCGTCGAACATGATCAACCATGTGCTCTAAAAGAAAATGTGCGCGTTCTGTACCATGGACTTTAACAATGGCGTCGATAGACTCTAGCCATTCACGCGTTTCAGTGGGATCATGGTCTTCATGCTGTGAACGACCATAAGTTAAAACATTTTTACTATTACTCATATTATCAATCGCTTTTCTTTTCCACCAAACTTCGTGGAGTATTAATGCTAATTAAATGACTTAAGAGATGAATTATGTACCATATAAAATTAAAAAGCATGTTTGCGAAACTGGTTAACCAATTCACGCTAAATACTGGCAAGTTCAAGCAAAAAAATTAGGATTTATTAATCTTTTACGAAGGTATGTTTAACGCAGGTTTTAATTCAAGTATGATGGTTTATTGGTACAATTGATTTCATAAGAAAGTAATCTACTACTTCTGCAAGGAAACCGCATGTCTCTCAAACTAGCTAATTTAAGCCTCCCTAAGCTCACCCTTAATCCTAAGCCCCCAAGCAAAACCGCCTTAGACAAACTCGACCATGTAATTTTAGTCACACCTGATACTATTAAAACCAGTGTTTGGAAGACGGTTACTTATGGTACTTTACTTAAACAAATGTATGAAAAAGCGGATAAGAAGAATGCCAAACTTGCGCTAAGTTCACACCTAAGTAACCGAAATTTAACCGGCCTAAGTCTTGGGGTTGTACAAAAAAATCGAAGCACTTTTAAGAACCTTACTCAGATGGGCGAACTGTGTAAAAACGCAGTGGATGCCAAAGCCGAACACATTGGTTTATTGCTTGTTGGTTTTTCTCCAGACACACATAAAGAATTAAGTGAAATTCTTATCTCCGCGTCTTTAGCGGCCAGCTTTCAACTGTGGAAGAAAAAATCTAAAAAGCCAACTAAGAAAAAATTTAAAAGCATTGAATTATTCTCTGCACCTGAGGCTATTAATGTCGCTCAGTTAAAAGCTGAAGCCAGCGCGAATAATATGGCCCGTTGGTTATCAGCACTGCCACCAAATTATTTAAACAGCAAAAACTATGTAGCACTTGTTGAAAAACTAGCTAAGCAAAAAAAGTGGAATTACAAGTTCCATAATATTTTAGCCTTAGAAAAATTGGGTGCTGAAGCCTTTCTTGCGGTAGCACAAGCAAACCCACATGAAGATGCTGGTATCGTACATTTACAATACTGTCCTCCAGGCACCACTGCATCTGACGCTCCTGACTTAGCACTAGTGGGCAAGGGAATTTGTTTTGATACCGGCGGTACCAATTTAAAACCTGCAAATTACATGCTAGGCATGCAAGGGGATATGGGAGGCTCTGCTGTAGCACTTTCTAATTTTTATGCCTTGTCACAACTTAAAGTTAATAAACGTATTGATTGCTGGTTAGCGATTACTGAAAACCATATTGATGCTCATGCCTACAAACCTAATGATGTAGTCACCGCAATAAATGGGACCAGTATAGAAGTCATTCACAGCGACGCCGAAGGACGCATGGCTTTAGCAGATACTTTGTCTTTAGTCAGTAAAACCAAACCAAAATTAATCATGGACTTTGCAACCCTAACCGGTGCTGCAGTTTACTCAGTGACCGATCGCTACAGCTGTGTCTTTACCAATAGACCACAGCTTCATAATGACCTAATCCAACATGGAGTTAACACCGGCGAGCGTGTATGGCCATTCCCACAAGATGACGATTACGACTCAAGCCTTGAGAGTAAAGTTGCGGATACTTTGCAATGCTCAACAGAAAACGGCGGCGATCACATCATGGCAGCACGTTTTTTGAATAAGTTTGTAGACGATAAATCAGCTTGGATTCACATGGATTTGTCCGCCGCTGAACGTAAAGGTGGACTTGCCCATATTCCAACTGACCATACTGGCTTTGGTGTGCGTTATACTACTAGGCTTATACTGGAAGGCAGCATTTTTGAAAAGCTAGCCAAATAGATTGATTGATATCAAAATCGCCTAAGCGATTGAAAGAAGACAATATGGAACTGAGCATAATTAAGCCCGATGACATGCATTTGCATGTTCGTGATGGTTCGTCTATGCAATCGGTAATTGCACATACAGCCGCACAATTTGGCCGTGCCATTATCATGCCTAACCTTAAACCACCTGTCACTACCGTTGATGCTGCGCTTGCCTATCGTGAGCGCATTCTTAACGCGCTGAGTAAAGATACCAAATTCTCACCCCTGATGACGCTGTACTTAACGGATAGCACACAAGTAAGTGAAATTGAAAAAGTAGCAGCAACCGAATATATCAAAGCGCTAAAACTATACCCTGCTGGAGCAACAACCAATTCAGCAGCTGGTGTAACGGAAATAGAAAAAGTGTACGACGTATTAGAAGCTATGCAAGAGCATCAAGTTCCTTTACTGGTGCATGGCGAAGCCTTAACTGATGAAAAAGGTCATAGCGTAGATGTATTTGATAGAGAAAAAATGTTTATTGATAAAACACTTTATCCATTAATACGTCGCTACCCTAAACTTAAAATTGTATTCGAACACATTACTACGCAAGAGGCTGTGCAATTTGTAAATGCGGCTGGTGAGCATGTGTCGGCCACCATCACACCTCAACATTTAATGTATGACCGTAATGCCATTTTCAAAGGCGGCATACGTCCACACTTTTACTGCCTACCAATACTCAAAAGAAAGAGTCATCAACTTGCGTTAATTGATGCCGCAACCAGTGGCAATAAGAATTTCTTTTTAGGCACTGACAGTGCTCCTCATTCGCGGACTAGCAAAGAAAACGCCTGCGGTTGTGCTGGTATATACAGTGCGCACGCCGCTTTAGAGTTTTATGCCGACGTTTTTGAACAAGCCAATGCCTTAGATAAACTCGAAGGTTTTGCGAGTATATTTGGCGCTCAATTCTATGGCCTAGAAGAGAACGACGAATACATAACCTTACGCAAAGAACCT
>CALHVH010000188.1 GCA_938039225.1 uncultured Gammaproteobacteria bacterium | reverse complement strand
ATACAAGGCTTTGGTGGGGCTTGTCCTCCTGAGGGTAATGGAGCTCATCGTTATCAATTCACTGTTCACGCTCTATCTGTAGAAAATATTGAATTGCCTGAGAATGCCTCTGGAGCTCTAACTGGCTATATGATTAACGCTAATAGTATTGCATCACACACTATTGAGGCCTTATATAAAAGGAATTAGAGTTTATGTGGAGCTTATTTATCTGATATTTAAATTCTACATTAATAAAAAATCGCCTAGCCAAGCAAGGCGATTTTTTATGCGTGGTATAAACTTAAAAACTGTAGTTTTATATGATATGGTTACTACGTGAAATAGAACTAGTTTGAATTTATTGCTAGAATTTTTTCGATGGAGAGTTATGAAAAATTTAATATTGGTTTTATCTGTTGTTTCAATATTATGCTTAAGTGCATGTACAACAATGAGAACAGTTGATATTCCAAATGATCAATTGAGTATGAAAATTGAGTCAGATAGGGTAATTAAAGTTGGCCAAAAGATAAACGTGATAACCACTGGAGGGAAAACCCATAACTTTATAGTTACTAGAATTACACCTGAAAAAATTATTGGGGACAAAGTTGAAGTTCCAATAAATGAAATAAGTGCATTGAGTACTGAACACTTTAGTGCTGGGAAGACGACAACAGCTGTAGTTTTTTCTATAATAGCAGTAACCTTCGTCTTAACTGATGCGTTGAAGGATGATTTGGAAGATGCCTTTACTTCTAATTGATGGGAATGCTTGTTTAAAATATTTATTTAAATCAATTAAATAAAATATCTAAATCGCCTATATAAACAGGCGATTTATTCTCATCTTAGGCCTATTTCTGAGGCGTTATCCCACCCCACACAACATTGGTAATACGCCGGCCATCTTTTAATTTATACAAAATAACCGCTTTCATGTAAGGCCAATTCGGTGCGGCTCTATGCTTATGGGTTTTAACAATAGCCATATTGCCAAAGATTTCTAACTCTGTTACGTAAGGAACGTAGTCATCAATGCCTTTGCCCTCAGATTCGAATTCTGGAGTGTACACAATGAGTTCTCCTTTGTCGTTTACCCGTTGGTATGCAACTTTCTCATAAATACAGGGTGCAACCGATTCGGCATTACCACCTTCTCTATCCCATTTGGTGAAACAGTCAACCGCAGCAATAATCTGAGCGCGATCGGATAGCGCTGGTTTTTCATTGACGGTTTCACTAGCAATGATGGTGTTCGCAAAGGCAAAGTATGCCAATAAGCTAATTAAAATAGTTTTTTTCATAGTGTATCTCCTGATGTTATTTACTTCTTTTAGTTTGCACAAATAGGGCGATTAAGGCGACATGGGTTCGGGTCATATTGAGACATGGATGAAGCATAGTCTGACCAGGTTTCCACTTTGCCTGAATGCACTGATAAGATTTTCTCGATATCCAAATTTAATTTATCCAGTTCTTGTTTTAAGCTATAAGATGAACGCGTTGCAGGACTCGGTCCGTTGGCAAGAAATCCACCATAGTGATCGGCTTGAAATAAGGCTTTTGCTTCTGGAATATAAGTAACGGTATTAAATTCAGAGTGACTAGTGCTGACTTCGTGCAGTTCGATTGGACCAAAAGTATCTTGATTCTCATAAGTAATTATTCGTTCATCTGAGAGTCCATCAACCACGTCTTTAACATTATCAACAATGTTTTCTGACATGACCAATGTTGCACCTAATGCATAAGCTTCAGATAAGCCTTCCATATGATCGGTGTGATGATGAGTAACCACTTGATAACGTAATGGCTTATTGTTACTAACTTCTTTTTGGTAAGCCTCAAAACGATCTTTTAAACCTCCGTAACCACCTATTCCAATAATATGATCACCTGCATCAACAAACGCTGAAAAATTTTCAGTTCCTAAGTGATAGGCATTATCCGACAGTTTATTGACTATGGCTTCGGAATTATCAAAGGCTTCCGGTGCCACTTTTACTGCATTCTCAGCAGTAAAAGCATCATTGGTCAATTTATTGACGAAAATTTCTCGCTTGACTGTACTGAGAATAAAATCAGAGTCATAGAAAAATCTAAAGTCTTTTGCAAAGCTAATGCCATTTTTCTGTGCGTGATTATCAAAAAGATAAAATACTTCAAGTGTTGGTAGTATGCGATGCATGCGTTTGATCATAAAATCCTGCATACCTACATATAGACTGAGAGGTGGTGACTCTGGCATTTCTAGTTGAATGTGATGATGTGGCATGCCGCGATAATTTACCGTTCCAAGGTATTCAGATTTATTTGTTGCTTTAGCTAACTCATAAGCGAGTAAAGTATCAGAAAAGCGAATATTGCCGCCGTGTCGTTGGTAAAAAGTGAATTCGCTGACGTTTTCAAAAGTTTGATTCCAGTAATCTATTGAGATCGCACTATCTTGCGTGGTAATACCGCGAAAATGCAATATGCGTCCGTATTGATCGCCCCAGGTTTCAAAATCACCACGCTTATCGATTAAATCTAATTGAATGATGCTTCTTGTATCCCAAAAGTCGGTATAGTCGGGTGTAAACCCTTGACCAGGATAGGTTTCCATATTCTTATCTTCAATTCTAAAACTTCTCAAGCTACTGAGCTTCTCACCACCATAAGCCTTGATTACTTTAGTAATAATGGTATCTTTATTACCTATTGATTGATTGGCTGTATTGACCGATGCTGGTTCTGCTGATGACAAGTTAGTACAGGCTAATAAAGTAATAAAGAATATGGAAACAAGACTAGGTACGATGAATTTTTTCATGTAGATGCTCCGTTGAGTAGTACGCTATAAAAGAGCCGCAATAATGCGTTTCCCAAGAATAAATGTCGTTGAAATGAAATGAGAATTAGTGATATTTTGTGATGACGCTTTAAAATCAGACACTTACAAGGACTAAGCCCTTAGCATGCATTGGAAAATTTCACACTTTTATTTTAATCAAGAACAAAACCGCCTCAGTGATAAGGATAAAAATCTCCC
>CALHVH010000187.1 GCA_938039225.1 uncultured Gammaproteobacteria bacterium | reverse complement strand
GACGAACTGATCGCTGCAAACATCACGACACTGCCACATAGCAAGACTAAAAGTAAAATCAGCTCTAAGCCCAGGGTGACTTTATCGATGATTTTTTTAATGGTGTTAATAATTTCATCTAAATCAATTACGGCGATGGTTGGATAAAGTTTTAACACATCATTAACCACCGTTTTTTTCTGTCTAGGAATAAAGACACTTGTGATTGACATATTGGGATAATTTTTTAGCACACCTTTAGGAAACAAAAAATAAAAATTAGGTTGCATATTTTCCCATTTCAAACTCCGAATGCTGCTCACCGAGGTTTGTAATGTTTGCCCGCCTACACTAAAGGAAATCGAATCACCAAGTTTTAGTCCTAAGTCTTTGGCAACCACCTCTTCAACCGATACTCCCTGTTGTTCTGGTGTACCTGAAAGTTCATTCCACCATTTACCTTGGAGAATTTTATTATCTAAAGGCAATACCTCTGAAGTACTAAGATTAACTTCTCTGCGAACCGATTCTGAATTTCGCTGTTGTTCTTCAGTTAGATCCACACCATTAATTTGAGTGAGACGGGCTCTGACCAATGAATACCAAGCTTGCGGCTCGAAGTTTTCTTGTTTGAGTAAAGTGTTTACCGGTTCAACCTCGTACGGAGCCACGTTAACCACAAAGTGATTAGGAGCATCGGCAGGCATCTTGGCCGACCAATCATCCAACAATGAGGTTCTGACCGTTAACATGACTAAGAGTAAAAGAATAGTTGAAGAAAACGCCACCATTTGTAAAAGCGTTTGTGAACGTCGACGCCATAAATTAGCTAATGCTAACTTCCAGGAACTACCGGCCCAATGAGCGACCCGTTTACCTACAGCCAAGAGCATATAACCAAATAAGCCGGTCACCACACTCACCAAGAGTAAACCACCTAAAAAATAAATGGCTAAGGAAATGGACTCGCTGTACCACACCACCAGCAGAAAAATAATGACAAAGCCAATTATAAATCTAGTGCTATAGCTTGCTAGACTCACTTCAACGTCACGGCGCAATACTCGCAATGGTGAGACGGTAGGCAAATGCCACAATGCCGGTAAAGCAAAGCCTAAGAGACAACTCATACCGGTAATAAAGGCCGTAAGCAGAGGTTTATAACCTGCCTTGGGTATACCCTGCGGCAATAGCTCGCTTACACTGCGCATTAGTACTTCATGTATTAGCCAACCAATGGCCAGTCCTATTAAGGTCGCAATAAAGGCGAGCAAAGCACATTGCAACACGTACAAGCGTCGTACTCGTTTTGCGCTTTGTCCCCAGCTTTTAAGTAAAGCCACTTGATTGATATGTCGTTGGGCATAGCGATTGCTGGCCAAAGCCAAGGCGATGGCCGCTAGCATCACACCCACACTTCCTGCTAAAAGAAGAAACTGTCGTCCTTTATCTAATGTGTTTTGTAAATTTTCTTGAGAGTCCCTTGGGGTAATTAAATTTTCATGGGGCGACTCTTGGTCTTTTACCCATTGCGAAAATTCATTAATCTCTGCCTCTTCACCAGCCAGCAAGAGCTTATAGCGTACGCGACTTCCAGGCTGAATAACTTGACTGGTTTCAATATCAGCAATATTCATTAAGACACGAGCACCAAAGGCCGAAAACCCGGTTGCTCCATCTGGCTCGGCGACCACTATTTTTGTGGCTTTGAGTTTAGCCTGACCAATTTCAACTTCATCACCTAATTGGATATTTAACAAAGGAATCAACCGTTCACCAATCCACACCTCGCCAGGCTTTGGTGTTGCTGTGGTTTTTTCCCAATCGCTTTCATTGGCGGTAAAGGCTACGTCGCTTACCGTGAGTTTTCCACGTAAGGGATAAGCGTTTTCAACCGCTTTAACCGACGCTAAATTCGATTCTTCACCATTAAACAGCATGGAGGAAAATTCCAATACACTAGCCGTTTGTAAATTTTTAGCTTTTGCTTGTTGTAGATAGTTTGCCTCAAAGGCTTTTGAACTATTCACCACCAAGTCTGCCGCCAAGAAACTACTGGTCTCACGGTTTAAAGCTTTTTCTACTCGGTCGGCAACCATAGCAATAGACGTTACTACCGCAACAGCCAGCACTAATGAGAAAGCAATCAGACTCAACTGACCACCTTTCCAATCACGTTTTAACAGTTTCCATGCCAGCATAATGAGACCTTATCTTTAAACTTTTATTTTTCCGGCTTCTAGACGAAGGATATTTTGGCAACGTTCAGCTAAACGTTGTTCATGCGTGACTAATACAAGAGTTGCATCGGATTCTTGATTAATTTCAAACAATAAATCACTGACTTTTTTTCCAGTGACTGAATCTAAATTACCGGTAGGTTCATCCGCAAATAAAATTTTAGGTTTGCAGGCAAAGGCCCGAGCAATAGCTACTCGTTGTTGCTCTCCACCAGACAAGGTGCGTGGGTAGTGCTTTAAACGATCCGCCAAACCCACTCTTTCCAGAAACTCTTTAGCTTGTTTTTCAGCGGTTTTATCACCGCGTAATTCCAATGGCAAAGCCACATTTTCTAGCGCGGTTAAACTGGGTAGCAATTGGAATGTTTGAAAAACAAAACCGACTAATTCAGCTCTGACTGCAGCCCGTTGTTCCTCATCCAACTGAGTAATTTCTCTATCGGATAAAAATATTTCACCTGAACTGGGAACATCAAGTCCGGCAAGTAATCCTAATAAAGTAGATTTACCGGCACCTGAGGGGCCTACAATCGCTAAACTCTCGCCTTGGTTTAAAGAAAAATTAATATCATCTAAAATTTTAAGTTCATTCTCAGTGGTTGTGACAATCTTATTAAGGTTTTTAGTTACAATGGCGTTGGTCATATTTTTCTTTATTGGTTAATTTAATTCAATTGGTAAAACAGCTTATGAAATACGTGCTCTCGCTAATAGCCATTTTAATCATTAGTTTGTCTATATACGTTATCTATCAAGATATTGGGACACATCAGCAAGAATTAAATGACAGCGCTGTAAATACTCAAGAAGTTGTAGCCGTTTCGGCTTCAGCACTCCCCGATAACACAATTACTACGGTGGATTTAAGTTCTGATCAGCCAATTAATACACCCAAAACCAGGAATATTCTGGTTTTGGGCGATAGTTTGACGGCTGGTTATGGGATTGTACTGGAAAAATCATGGGTACATCTTTTGGAGTTAAACCTGCGTCGAGAGTTTGATGAAAGCTACCGTGTCATTAATGCTGGAATATCAGGCGATACTACCGGTGGTGGGCTCGCAAGACTGAAACAAGCTTTAGAACAACATCAACCTGAAATGGTCATTGTGGAATTGGGTGGTAATGACGGTTTACGCGGTTACCCCGTAAAGAGTATTAAAGAAAATCTATTAAAGACTATTCAACTGGTAAAAGCTGCAAATGCCAAACCCGTTTTGGCAGGCATTCAAATCCCTCCCAATTATGGTGAGCGTTACACCAAGGCTTTTGCAGAAATTTATCCTCAACTAGCCGAACAAGAAAGCGTGCCTCTTATTCCATTTATTTTAGATGGTGTGGCACTAAAAGAAGAATGGATGCAAAACGATGGCATTCATCCTAATGAAGATGG
>CALHVH010000186.1 GCA_938039225.1 uncultured Gammaproteobacteria bacterium | reverse complement strand
CATTAGTGTGTAAATCCATAAGCTTATTCATTCAGAAAAACACACGAAATTCTATTTCGCGCTAATTGTTTAAACATTACAAAAAAAATGTTGAACACTTGCAATCAACAAAACAGTTACAGTCTTTTTGTGTATCGAAATTACACTTACAAATCAAAAAATTTCTACTTTTATAGAAACAACTACACAGCAACCTTAATCCCAAACCGCAACAACATAATTAACAAGACTATGGCACTCAAACCGAAAGGTAAAAATCTATGCAAAGGATGGTTTCTGCCTAGATGAACAAATGAATGTATAAATCGTAAAGCTACATAAACCCATGCACAACCAATAAAAAAACCATCCATGGTTTTAGTTACATAAACCATTAGACAAATAACATAAAATAACATTGGCATCATGAGTAAATTATCGTAATGATTGCTCATTTTTCGCATAACATCTGTGAATGAAGATGTATCTGCATAAGTCTTAAAAGCTCGGGGATCAACCTTGCCATCTTTTGCGGATTTTACTCGATAAAAACCCATAAAAAACGTGAATACAAGGGTCCATAGAATTAATGCGATTACTGGTAGAAAGATATCTTCTGGGCTCATGTGGTTTCTCCGTTTACGAATTCCCGTACTTGATACGGGATCTTTTTAATATTGTGGTAAATTTAAGAGGCCTTGAATTAAGTTCAGGGTTTCGAGATTTTTTGTTTACTCTTTTAACTTCTCGATTTCAGCATACACGTCTTGTCGATTTTCATTAGTCAACTTGGCGACAATCTTTGCGAGCTTACTTGCAGGCAACTCGTCAGCAAAAGCTTTGATTAATAATTTTTTATTTATACCTTGCGAATCATCTTCAACGGCCGAAGTATTATCAATCAATAACACCAGCTCCCCTTTTAAAACCAAATCACTGCTGGAAATTAATTTTAATAACTCAGTAGCCGTACCTAAATAAAACTGTTCATGCATTTTGGTAAGTTCACGCGCAATCGAAATTTTATTATCTGGAAAAACCTCAGAAATTTCCTCTAGATATTTTTTCAAATCATGAATCGCCACGTAAAAAATTAGGGTATGTGGTAAATTTTTAATTTGTTCTAGCAAAATTGCGCGTTTGCCTTTTTTATCTGGAGGAAACCCAAAAAATGTGAAAGGTTGCGTGGCTAAACCTGAACCCGCCAAGGCGGTGACAATAGCACTTGGCCCAGGAATCACCACAACCTTATGTGAACTGTTCTGGAGTGCGGAAACCACCAATAAGCCTGGATCACTGATTGAAGGCATACCAGCATCAGAAATAAGCGCTAGATTCTTTCCAGCCTCTAAATGCTGTAAAACTTCTTCAGCTCGCGCCTTCTCATTATGTTGATGTAAAGACCGCAATTCAGCCTCAATTCCATAAGAAAACAATAACTGTCGGCTGTGACGAGTGTCTTCTGCATAAACAATGTCCACTTCAGAGAGAACCCTCAGAGCTCGATTGGATATATCTTCACGATTTCCTATGGGAGTTGCTACCAGATAAAGGGTGCTCACGTTACAATACTCTTTTGGTTAGTTTGCTAAAAATTCAGTAATTAATAAATTGAGACGACACGTGACTTCAACAAAATATTTAATACGAAACATCGCTATTGCTCTATTCAGTATAACGCTACTCAGTGCCTGTGACCCTAGCGTTTACGGACCTTCATCTCCTAAAAGTAATCCTAACACCAGTGTTTCCCCTTCCGAGTATGCTCGACGTGGTAATCATGCCGCTGCAGGAAGAGCCTATCGTAAACTAGCTGATCAAAGCACAGGGGTTCAACGCGATAAATATTTACTCGAGTCCGCTCATCAGTGGTTTGCCTTGCAACGCTATTCGGCTGCACAAAATGATTTAGCTAGAATTAAAACATTGCTGGATTCGGATAGCCAAGTTCGCAAAATTCTACTTCAAACCCGCGTGTTACTAGAATTAGATCAAGCGCCACAAGCACTAACGTCGATCAATACCTTAAACCCTTTAGACTCGGTTAATATTGCTCGTCCATATTATTTGCTTAAAGGCCAAACACTTTTTGAACTGGGTGAAGTGCTAGATGGCACTAAGCAATTTCTGGCACGCGAACGCTTTTTACGCAACCAACAAGAACTTGATTTAAATCGCCAAGCTTTATGGTTCGAACTTAATGATAAATACATCAGAGGCTTCAGTATAAATACCGAAGGTGAACCTGACTTGGTAGCCGGGTGGATAGAATTATCTGAAAAACTTAATAGTGTCGCTTCACCTCGCGCGCAAAAGCAAGTCATCAAACAATGGCGCCAAGCTTACCCTACTCATCCTGCATACGCTCTGGCGCTGAATAGTTTAAGTACAGACGATACCATCTATAATGCGGGTGAAATTGCTCCATTAGATAATATTGAAAGTGTAGGTGTATTGCTACCACTGTCTGGCAGATTGGCCCGAGCTGGAACAATAATTAAACAAGGAATTGAGGCGGCTAATCGTCGACGTCTTACACCTTTAAACATCAGTTTTCATGATACAGATTTAGGCGCTACCAGCGCTTATTTAGATGCTCAATCTTACCAAGTAGATGCGATTATTGGCCCCTTAAGCAAAAACAACATACTCGATATCACTGGCCGTATGCAAAACACTCCAACCTTAGCTCTGAATCGTATTGATGAAGCTCTTGGCATTGAGGGCCTACTACAATTTGGTTTAGCTCCAGAAGATGAAGCAGCTCTTGCCGCCCAATTCGCTTTAGCCCAAGGTTATACTCAGGCTCTCACGCTTAGCTCTCAAAACGAATGGGGCCAAAGAATTTTACAAGCGTTTACCCAAAATTTCGAAGCTGGTGGTGGCACAGTAGTCGAACAAGCCACATACTCTACTCGTGACAACGATCACTCGACTTCAATCACTGGGCTACTAAATGTAGATGAGAGTAAACAACGCTATCAACAAGTGCGTAATTTATTAGGTAATGATATTGAATATGAGGCCCGTAGACGTCTAGATGTAGACTTTATATTTCTTGCCGCTCAAGCTAACCAAGCGCGCTTGATTCGTCCGCAACTCAAATTTCATTACGCAAGCCGAATCCCTGTTTTTACCACATCACATAGCTATAACGCGGACCCTGTAAAAAACAGAGATATTGATACTTTGCAAATGCCCGCAAGTGAGTGGTTAATCGACCCTATACAACGTGATGCATTGTTAGCTGATGAATTAGGGCTTAGTGAAGACCAAGCGCCAAATAGCCAGCAATTACAACTTTTCAGCTTGGGCTTTGATGCTATCAACTATTTAAGCCATCTTACCGATGACCCTCAACTACCCTTTACGGGCTTAAGTGGTGTCTTAAGTGTTGATGAATATGGGGTAATTCATAGAAATCTTCCACTTGCTATTATCCGTAATGGACAAATTGAGCTCAAAGCTCCCATGCTTACTGACTTTATCTCTGAGCCAATAGAATTAACAATGCCTGAAGATTCTCTCCCATTTGAGCAGTAACAAAAATACACACCTGTATGATTAATCCTACAGGTGTAGTCGCCTTTTTAACTAGCTAGTAGCTTTACAATAATGCTTTGGCTAGAGCATTACCCCCGAATACATGCCAAAGAAAACGCAATCTAAGGAATGGCATGCTAAACAAAATCAAAGCATTATTTGCAAGCTCACCAACATACAGCTCGAAAAAGCATAAGCACTTAAACAGCGGTGCAGCGGCTGAGATTCGTGCGCGAAAGCACCTTGAAGAACGAGGCTTTGACACAATTGATACCAATGTATATTCGCGTTTTGGGGAAATTGACATCATCATGATAAAAGACGACGAATTAGTTTTTGTAGAAGTACGTCAACGAACAACCATGTCTTACGGCTCAGCAGCGCAAAGTGTACATATCTATAAGCAACGCAAACTTATCAATGCGGCAAGATATTTTTTACAACAAAACCCTGAATTCAATAAGTACTACGCAAGATTTGATGTAATTACTATTGAATCAAACAAAAATAATCTACAATGGCATCTATGTGCATTTTCCTTGGATAGTCAGAGTGAATACCAAAAATAATTCTAGTTCAGTTGAACAAATAAACCGTATTAAGGCATTGTTCACTAATAGCATAAACGCCAAACAAAAATCTCAAGTCGTTTTACCTGACAGTATTGCTGCTGCTGGGCAACTAATGATTAGCTCATTACGTGCAGGCAAGAAAGTTATGGCCTGCGGCAATGGAGGCTCTGCGGCAGATGCTCAGCACTTTGCTGCTGAATTACTCAATCGATTTGAGACCGAGCGTCCAGAACTCGCTGGATTGGCCCTAACAACTGACTCATCAACACTCACATCGATTGCTAATGATTACGCATATACAGAAATATTTGCAAAACAAGTTCGTGGCCTCGGCATTGCAGGAGACACTTTACTCGCTATCAGTACTTCAGGTAATTCACCGAATGTATTACAAGCGATTCATGCTGCGCATACTAAAGAAATAAATGTTGTCGTCTTATCAGGTAAGGATGGTGGTGAAATTTCTCAGCACTTAAAAAATAGTGATGTTGAGATTCGAGTTCCATCTGAATCAACTGCACGGATTCAAGAAGTACACTTACTAGTACTGCATTGTCTATGCGACCAAATTGACAATGAACTTTACCCTAAACCGATTTAAGGGATTATTTTACTACACGTAAGTGTGAAGGCTTTTCTGAACCGGACTTCTTAGTCACTTTATTTTCAGATTTAACGCTACTTAATTTAGTAGGTGGGGTATCACTACCCGTAGGAGGTGGTGACAGTTCCTCTTCATCATCAAAAATTAAGCCTTGTCCCGTTTCACTGGAATAAATTGCCAATATAGCACTTACAGGAATCGCTATGCTTTGCGATATACCTGAAAAACGTGCTTGAAACATTACCCATTCATTTCCAAGCTCTAAAACATTAGCGGCTGAATAACTAATATTTAAAATAATTTTCCCATCTTGCACATGTTCACGCGGAACCTCTACACCTTCGTGATGAGCATCAACCACGATATAGGGGGTTTGTAGGTTATCCGTAATCCACTCATGCATAGCACGTAGTAAATATGGTCGGCGAGATGTGGAAATAATATCAGACATAAACAATTAAATTTTAAGAAAGTACAAGTATGATTTAAGCCGCTTTGGGATGCAATCGAATTAAATACTTATTGAGCAAAAAAGTATTTGGCAAAAAAAATCCACACGTGAATGTGGATTTTTTTGTAAGCTGTTGAATATCTTTAATTATTCATTTCTGCTTCAAGTTCAGTCAAGCTCATTTTGAAGGCCGCTCGAATGAAGTGACGTTTTGCATACTCAAGTATTGGCTGTCCTTCAGGAGGTAATTCAATTTCATACTCCTTCAAACGCCAAAGTACTGGCAAAATAGTTGCATCAACCAAGGTGTATTCGTCACTCATAAAGAATTTTTTAATGGTGAACATTTCAGCCGAGTTAACCAGACTTTCGGTAAGAATTTTTCTAACCTTATTCGCTGCTCGCTTATCTTTCGCAGTGTGAATATCAGCTAACATTTGATACCAATCACGTTCGATACGATATAGCATTAAACGAAACTGAGCACGTGAAACAGGGTCAACTGGCATTAATGGTGGATGTGGGAAACGCTCATCCAAGTAATCGATAATTACACGAGAGTCATATAAGGTTAGATCCCTATCCACTAATGTAGGCGTACTATTATACGGATTTAGATTGGCTAAATCTTCAGGCGCTTCATGATCACGTACCATGACTAGTTCAGCCTGAATATGTTTTTCAGCCAGTACTAAACGTGTACGGTGACAATGTGGTGCCGTGGGATGAGTAAACAACGTCATCACTGAACGACGATTTGATAATAAACCTAAATCAGACAAAGCGAGCTCCTACAAAAACAACAAATAAATAAAAGAAGTGTCAAAAAACTTAATGCACATCTTTCCAAATTTCCTTTTTAAGGAAATACGCAAAACCGAATAAAATCAGTAGATAAAGAATAACCCACACGCCCATTTTTTTACGTTTCACTTTTACTGGCTCGCCAATATAATCTAGAAAGTTAACTATATCTCGCACCACAAGATCAAACTCTTTAGGCTCTAATGATCCAGGTGTAACAGTGGCAAAGTGAGAAAATTCTTGAACCGTTCTCATTACTTTATTACCACTCTCATCAGTACCAGCAACTTCAACGTCATGATAGATAGGGGCTTGTTCACCTTGGATGTCCCAAAACACATTTGGCATACTCGCACCGGGTAGTAAAATATTATTACTCCCTAGAGGACGACTTGAATCTTTGTAAAAAGACTTAAGATAGGTGTATAACCAGTCTGGGTTACGACTACGACTGATTAGTGATAAATCAGGAGGTGCAGCTCCAAACCAACGTAATGCGTCTTCAGAGGACATAGAAGCCTGCATAGTTTCAAAAGGCTTACTCGCATTAAACATTAAATTATTTACTAATTCATCATCACTGATATTTAAGTCAGCGCCAACACGTGAATAACGCACATATTTAGCTGAGTGACAGCCAGCACAATAATTGACGTAATATTTAGCACCACGTTGTAATGATTCAGTATTGTTTAGATCATTTTTAGCCTTAAGCATATAAGTACTGCCGCCGGCAGCAAATGCCATGCTTGGCACTGCAAGCATTAAGCAGAATAAACTAACTAGACGTAATTTCGATATTTTTAACATAAGTGACTCAAAAATTTATTTAAGATTAATTTTGAATATTCTATTCAGCTTAATGATCAAACGTTACACGTTCGGGCACAGGTTTGTTTTTATCCCACTTGGTATACCAAGGCATAGCAAGGAAGAATAAGAAGTATATTGCTGTAAATATTTGCGCCATTAGTGTTGCCATTGGTGTTGGTGCTTGTAAACCTAAGTAACCTAACACCACAAAACTAATGACAAATAATGCTAAAGCACCTTTGTAGTAAATACCACGATACTTAATTGATTTAACTTGTGCTCTGTCTAACCAAGGCAATAAGAACAACAACAATATAGCAACACCCATTAATAAAGCACCCAATCCCTTACTTGGAATTGCACGCAAAATTGCATAGAACGGCGTGAAATACCAGACCGGTGCAATATGCTCAGGTGTTTTTAAGTTATTCGCTGGCTCAAAGTTAGCTGGCTCCAAGAATAATCCACCAAAGGTAGGAGCAAAGAAAACAATAGCTGCAAAAATAATTAGGAAACCAATAGTGATTACAGCATCTTTACTGGTGAAATAAGGCGAGAACGTAATACCATCAACTGGATTACCATTAGCGTCTTTGTTCTCTTTTATTTCAATACCATCTGGGTTATTTGAACCCACTTCATGCAGTGCAAGAATATGTACTACTACCAATAAAGCCAATACCAAAGGTAAAGCAATAACGTGGAATGCAAAGAAACGGTTAAGCGTAACATCAGAGATAACATAATCACCCCTAACTAACTCAACAATGTCGTTACCAATAACCGGTACAGCGCCAAATAATTCAGTGATTACATTTGCTCCCCAGTACGACATTTGACCCCAAGGTAATAAATAACCAAAGAAAGCCTCAGCCATAAGGATTAAATAGATAACCATACCTACAATCCATACCAACTCTCTAGGAGCTTTATATGAGCCGTACATCATTCCACGGAACATATGCAAATAGATCACCACGAAAAATAATGAGGCACCCGTTGAATGCATATATCGAATTAACCAACCCCACTCAACATCACGCATGATGTATTCAACCGAAGCAAAGGCCTCTGCTGCAGATGGTTTGTAGTTCATGGTTAAGAAAATACCAGTAACGATTTGGTTAACAAAAAGTACCAGTGCGAGTACACCAAAGGCATACCAGATGTTTAAGTTTTTAGAAGCATAGTATTCAGTTACATGCTCCTTCATCATTTTATCAAGCGGAAATCGCTTGTTAATCCACGCGTTTAAGCCGCTCATGATGTAACTCCTGTATCGTCACCAATAAGAATATTAGTTGGACCAATAAAGCGATAAGCAGGTACAGGTAAGTTTTTAGGAGCAGGAACCCCTTTATAAACTCGACCCGATAAATCGAATTTTGAACCATGACAAGCACATAAAAAGCCACCCGCACTTAAGTCAGCTTCAGGTACAGGCCTGAAATCTGGTGAACAACCCAAGTGAGTACAAACACCGATTAATACCAAAAATTCTGCATTAATAGCGCGATCAGCATTCTGAGCATATGATGGCTGATCGGACTCTTCGGAGTTTGGATCACGTAATAGATTATCCATAGCCGGCAATGCTTTTAGCATTTCTGGCGTACGGCGAATAATCCATACTGGTTTACCACGCCATTCAACAATCATGCGTGCGCCAGCTTCAAGCTTTGAAATATCAGCTTCAACAGGTGCACCCAATGCTTGTGTTCTAGCACTTGGTTTTAAAGAAAGAATGAATGGTGTTGCAGCCGCTGCTGCCCCTATTACGCCAGTTACAGTTGTTGCAACCGAAAGAAAATGACGTCGTCCGGTATCTACCTTATCGTCGCTCACGTTATGCCTCTGATATTGAAGTGATCGAATTATCCCAACTATCTCAGTTTATACTTTGTACTCGAACCACCCTTCTGCCTAAAAAAGGTTATATTGATTCAAATATTTTAGAATTCTCTGTTGTAAACTAACAAAACTTGACGCTTTGCAGCATTAGATAGCCATACAATTCGCTATTATACAATAAAGCATGCTGCATTGCCTACAACAACATGAAAATATCTAATATTTTCAATCAGTAAGAAC
>CALHVH010000185.1 GCA_938039225.1 uncultured Gammaproteobacteria bacterium | reverse complement strand
TATGAAAATAATGAATGGATTAGCTATTGGCTTGCTCCTTAAGTGAGTATTACTGAAGTTTTACTTGAATTTATTTTTGGTTTTGCTGTCTAAAAACCCATCTTTAAAGCGTTACTTTATATATATCGTTTCGTTAATGTTGCTCTGCCGCGTGTGATTTTAATAAAAAAGGCTAAGATAATTAATTCATTTATGGTTATTATATGAGCCTTAAGTTGTAACAAATTTGGTACACCTTTATGAAAATAGTTAAATTTTGCGCTCAATTCTGTTTATTGCTTTGTGTCTCATTCCTCATTGCTTGTGGAGGAGGCTCAGACTCTGCTGGTAATCCTGATCCTACACCACCGCCTCCGGTTACTGTAACGCCTCCAGTGGATGTGACAATTAGTGAGCAAGCAGCCAGCAAGTTTTTGGGCATGAGTAGTTTTGGAGCTAGGTTGGAGGACATACAAAGTTTGAGTGATATGGGCTATGAAGCGTGGTTGGACGACCAATTTTCAATGCCAGTCACAACACACCTAAGTTATTTGCAGGCACTTCCAGAAATAGAATGGCGAGACCATATCTCGGCATGGTTATCACGTTCAGCCACTGCAGATGATCAACTACGACAACGTGTTGCTTTTGCTCTCAGTGAGATTTGGGTAGTTTCTCTTTTAGGTGTAGATTTCCCAAGCGGGGATATCGCATTTCCTGCATTGGCGAACTATTATGATATTTTGCTTGAGCATTCTTTTGGGAATTACCGAGACTTAATGAGTGCTGTTACCTTGAGTCCAGTGATGTGTGAATACTTAAGTATGAAAGGCAACGAAAAAGCTAACCCGCAAAGAAATATATTACCGGATGAAAATTATGCACGCGAAATGATGCAGTTGTTTTCGATTGGCTTACATGAACTAAACCTTGATGGAACACAAAAACTCGATACCCAAGGCTTAGCTATTCCAACTTATAATCAAACGACTATTGAAGAAATGGCTAGAGTGTTCACGGGTTGGGACTTTAGCAATCGCAACAATCCATTTGATGCCAGTGGAAATTATGCTCCTGATTATATGGGGGCGATGGTTGCATACTCTGAGAAACATGATACCGAGCCTAAAACCGTTTTAGGGAATACGATTTTGCCAGCTGGACAAACTGCCGAACAAGATCTGGATGATATGTTGGATGTAGTTTTTAATCATCCAAACGTTGGTCCATTTATTTCTAAGCAACTGATTCAGAAGTTAGTTACTAGTAATCCTTCAAATGCTTATATTGAAAGAGTAGCTACTGTATTTAATAATAATGGAAGTGATGTACGTGGAGATATGCAAAGTGTGGTGCGTGCAATTCTTTTAGATGATGAGGCCATTACAGGCACTACTTCAGAAGATAAAGAGTTTGGTAAATTAAAAGAGCCTGTAGTGACTATGGCTGGCCTATGGAGAACCTTTGATGCTCAAGCGGCTAATGGCCAATATCGTTTGACGTGGTTCAGAGAGTTTCTTGGACAAGCTCCATTAGAATCATTTAGTGTATTTAATTTTTTTAGTCCTTTTTATTCTCCACAAGGTGAATTCCTCGAACGTGGTTTAGTGGCTCCAGAATTTCAAATACATTCTGAAGCAAATATGGCTAAGATGACTAATTTCATTCAATTCTTGGTTATTGGATTAAATAATAAAAATAATACTAGCCCAGAAGCTGATGAAGTTTTAATTAACTTAGATAGAGAAACTGAACTTGCTACAGATATTGATGCTTTACTGGATCATTATAATCTTCTGCTGTTTTCTGGAGATATGAGTGACGAACTTAGAGCAATTACAAAAACATACGCTGAAACGATTAGCGATGATCGTCCTGACCGACGAGCCTGGGAAACCTTAAGCATATTAGTGGTTTCACCAGAATTCATGATTCAAGATTAAGGAGCCATTTATGAAAAGTATTAAGCGTAGAGAGTTTCTTAAGTTAGGTGCTGCTTCAGTTTTAGGCTCAGGATTAGTGGGTTTGCCAAAACCTACTTTTGCTCAAGAAGCCCCTAATGACTATAAAGCATTGGTATGTTTATTTTTATTTGGTGGCAATGATGGCTTCAATCTTGTAGTACCTACAAATGAAAGTGCGTATAGTGAATACGCAGCTTCACGTCAAAATTTGGCCATTGAAAGAGAATTATTGTTACCTATTTCACCGGTAAGTAGTGACGGACAGAGTTACGGATTTCATCCCCAAGCTGCGCCTTTACAGAGCCTATTTGCCGAAGGTCAACTTGCTCTAATGGCCAATACTGGTAATTTAATACAACCGGTAACCCGTGAACAGCTATTAAATGACTCTGTTACTTTGCCAACAGAGTTGTTCTCACATAATAATCAACAAGACCAATGGAAAACCATTGATACTAACCCAGGTAATTTATCTGGTTGGGGAGGGCGAATTGCTAATTTGTTTGCTTCACAACAAGATGTCCCTTTATTAACAAGTATTGCGCTTAATGGGAAAAGTAATTGGTTAACACACCCAGATACTTTGGATTTATCAATTTCAGCAAGTGGCTTAGATAATTACTGGTATGTACAAGAGGGCGATGGCTATGAAAATACTCGTAGAACCGCTCATTTAGAAAACCTTTATAGAGAATATCCAAAATTATTTCATAAAGAAATTGCAAATGTACAGAAGCGTACTTTAGAGTTGGTTGAATCAGTCGGTAGTGTTCTAGCCAATACGCCGGAGCTCACAACAGTTTTTCCTGAAGATAATGGTTATGGTGTCTCCTCGCAAATGAAAATGGTAGCTAATATGATTGCAGCAAGAGAAGGTCTTGGTATGAATCGTCAAGTCTTTTTTGTTGGTATGGGAGGTTTTGATACTCACGATACACAAAATGTTGATCAAGCTGCATTATTTGGCATGCTCACAAATACACTTAAGGCGTTCAATGATGCCATGATAGAGGTCGGAGCACATAATGAGGTTACAACCTTTACTGCTTCAGAATTCGGAAGAACCTTAACCAGTAATGGTGATGGAACCGATCACGGCTGGGGTAATCATCAATTAGTCATGGGCGGTGCTGTTAAAGGTGGCGATATTTATGGAACTATGCCTAGCTTAGAAATTGGAGGGGTGGATGACTCGGGTGACAGAGGTCGAATTATTCCAACCACGTCAATTGAACAATATGTTCAAAGTATGTTGCAGTGGTATGGTCTTGATGCCGGGCAAATAAGTGCAGTGTTGCCTAACGCATCTGCCTTTGATATGAATGCGATAAATTTGATGTTGTGAATTCCAACTGAGAAAATCTTATAATTCAAAAAAGCCCTTTTTGAAAAGGGCTTTTTTTATCAATTAATGTGTCTGTACCCTGAAATAGTTTTTGATCCAATCAAAGAGAATTTTTGAGTTTAGTTCAGATGCTACGAGTGTTTCAAAATGTGTGCTTGGAATTTTGTCTTTGTGTGAAAATTGATAGCTAACTATTTCGGGTTGACCGTCGTGTAATACAATGATTATTTGTTTTTTTGTTTTTAAGCAGTCAATGGTCATAACATCAGCGGGAATGCCGCTATCACGCATCTTATGACTAACTCCAATAATAGGATTAATCTCAGAAAAATTCTTTTGAATATCTGTATGTGCTTGAGTAGCAATTTCGCAAAGCTTTTTTAGTTGAGGCTTAATTTGAGTTCCAGTATTTTATCGTTCTGTTCGGTTTCTACCATTTTCTTTTGCTAAGTAGAGTTTATCATCCGCTCGCTTAATCCAGTTTGTATAGGACTCTTGTTTCTCTAATTCAGCAACACCAATACTGATTGTGATTTTTCTTCTCAAAAGCGTATCTAGCTTGCTTACTGCTTTTCGTAAATCCTCAGCAACATTAAATGCAGAATCAAGTTTTGTATTGTAAAGTAAAATAAGAAACTCTTCGCCACCTGAGCGAAAAATTTTATCCACCTTTCTACAGCGTTGCTTGAATATAGCGCCAACATCTTTTAGTACTTCATCTCCTTTGACATGTCCAAATTCATCATTGATTTTTTTGAAATAATCTAGGTCCAATGCTAACAGAGTCATTGGGATATTGGTTCTATGGTTTTGGCTTATAACTTCTTCCAGTATGTCTTGTAGTCTAGTACGGTTTAATGCACCAGTTAAAAAATCAGTAGTGGCTGATTTTTTTAATTCTAATTCCTGTTCATTGATGAATTTTATTGATACAGCGGCGAGTAAACTCACTAGTATCATAGTAAGGTATATTCTAATTACAAGCTCAATCTCTAGTGCATTCCATATGATTGGGAACGTGAAAATAATAAGGCTTAGATTTGCAATGCGCGCCTTAATTTCAGGAAGGAAATGATAGAAGGCAACAATTGCTGGGAAACTCCATAATACTCCAATGATTTTTTGGATATGAATTATAAAACCTAAGGCGATTACGAACATCGGGGTAAGACCAAAGAAAATTATATAAGGGGATAATTTGGGGGAGTATTTGAGGCTCCAGACATTTGCTGCAAATCCAAATACTATAAGACTTATTCCAATTCCTAGACCATGTCGTCCATTTAGAAAATGGTTACAAGCAAGGATTATGAACAAAAATAACGCCAATACTGATATTTTCAT
>CALHVH010000184.1 GCA_938039225.1 uncultured Gammaproteobacteria bacterium | reverse complement strand
GACATCCCCGATAATTGGTCAGTAGCAGCTTTAGCCGAAACATCCAAGTCTCTCAACATCCAATAGCAATATGCATTTAGTGAGTTTCTGTGAGCATCTTCATTTCTCCACCTAAAATAGTCAACAACGAGGTTTGGAGTTGGCAGTAATGACAAACGACAATCAAAAGTAGCTATATCGCCTAACAATAACGAAAATTTCGCACTAGCTTCAGATGCTAACAAAGAATTAAATTTTCGAACTTTTCTACCGAACCCATTTTCATCTTTATGCATGAGTAGTGATATTTCATCACTCTGAGTATAAGCGTAGACAACTCTAAAACCCACATCCATTAAATGTTTAGTTGTTTCAACCATATAATCGCGAAAGCGTAAATCAAAGGGTCGTTCAAAGTCATTTTTATTTTTTGTTAACTTAGTAAATCCCCTACCATCTAATCGAGCCACTATATACATCTCTGGTGGTATATATTGATCATTGACAGTTTCAAAAACTCTAATTTTCTTGTCCAGCTCACTAAACTTCATCTTTCCATTCTACTGTTATAAATTGGTTATCTTTGATATAGACATAACTAAGTTTGTCGAACCCTTCAGTTTTACTCGGCAACTCCAATTTCGAATGAGTACCGCGCACCCCCTTTTCAGGTACTATTTTGTGTTCATTACGACTGTTATTTCGAGATAAACAAGTCTCTATTTTTGATTCAAAATAATAACCAGTAACTTTAAAGTTATGCTCGAGAGCTTTAGTAATATATTTTTCCCGATCACTAGTAGTAGGGTTTGTATTATCAATGACACATGACTGGCCTGATTTCAAACAAAAATCCAGTAAGAGTCTTTCTCTATTTCTAGTATTCAACATATCTAAGCTAATGTGAACATGCGTATCAAGAAAATTCTCTACATAATAAGATGATTTCCCACTCCCTTGTATACCTGTAAATAAAACTAATTCCATAACTTATTTTTCTATTTTTAAATTAACAAAACTTAGCTTTATCGCTTTAATCTTCTACAGACCATCATAGCGAAAGTTTTGTTTTTGTTGTTTTTTGGGATTTATTAAATATTGAGTTTAATATTTACCTATCAAACTTAAACTCATGAAAATGTTTTTTAAATGCTTCAGAAAAATTATTTTTGCTTTCTTCACTTGCATCCGGCTTCACATGATAAAGAGTAATGGTATAACTCTTATGTCCTAATAAGTCTTGCACTAGGACTTCAAAATTTTCACCCTTTAGTTGCACGCCGTATGCATTACTAACTGGGGCATCCTTCATGTTCCAACGATGATAAGTTAAACCTTGTTGCTTGGAGAAATCTTGAAGTTTATTTGAAACAAAGGATTGCTCAACGCCTTCAATTCTAATATTTTCGTAAGCCTGTCCATTGAATGCTACTTTTTGTTCGCAAGCTTGAATAAAAAAAAGCAAGACTAAACAAGTGATATATTTATTAAAATTTTGAGAGAACATCACTTCTTCCAATTAACCACAACTACACCAATCGTCATCACTATAAACCAAAACAAAGTCCATTGCGGCATGGTAAATCCTAGAAACTGCCAATCAATGGTTGAACAATCTCCAGAGCCTTCTAAAACCAAAGCGAATACTTTATTGAAGGTGTAGGTATCCATTAAATACCCTAAATCACCACCACAGCTGACTAAAGTTCCAGGTTCAGGTGGATGGCTTTGAATCCAAACATGTCTACCTGCAATACCTGCACCTGTACCACCAGCGAGTAAGCCAAAAAATGAATAAGCAAAACGCCCACCACCGTTTGGATTATGTAAAGCTGCAACTAAGAAAACCAAACCTAAAACGATAAAGCAGATTCTTTGAAAGATACACAGATTACATGGATCTAAACCACCATAGTGTTGTGTATACAAAGCATAGCCAACGAAGGCGAAACAGATAAGAAAGCCCAGGAAATTCCATTGGCGGCGGGAGATGTTTTTTAGTGTTTGCATAGTATTTTTGATTGACTAAGTATTGATAAGTTCTTTGTTATCGTTATATTACAGCATAATAAGTTAGTAGGCCCCCAGTCAAGCTGAGGGTTTCGGGTATTTCACTGAGGGTTTCGATGCTATTTTATTTGTTTGGTATATTTTAAGCTGAGGGTTTCGGGTGTACCCTCAAGGTTTCGGTCTAGTTTTTCCAAGCAACCTCATTACGTAGATACACTGGCAATGCATCAGCCGCTTCGACCGCTAAGCCTTTGGTAAAATCTAAGCGTCCTAAAATCGCTGTGGCCAAAGCTGTTGGCACTAATTCGAAATCTGAATTTTCAATATCTAGATTCAGCTGTGATACCAAATCAGGGAATTCACTAAATCCATTTCCAACACCATATAACTCCGTCGTATCAACAACAAAATTCTCTGGACTTAACAATGCTTCTGCTTGCAGATACTGGGGCTCTGATTGTGAAAAATCTAAAACGGCCGCATAGACTTCCTTCATTCTGGCATCAAAGCAAGCGGCAATAGTTTTCACATGCGTCTTTTGATTATGTTGATAGGCCACATTAAGTAAATCCGACACAGGTACCACAGGTAAATTCAAACCCACGGCCAATCCTTGAGTTAAGGCCGTGGCAACACGAATACCCGTAAACGCCCCTGGCCCGCGACCAAAGGCAAGTAATTCCACATCCTGTTTTGTGATTTGAGCCTTTGAAAAAACCTTATCCATTAAGGCTAAGATAATGCCCTCATGGCCACGTTCAGAATAGTCTTCAGCTAAGTATTCCTTATCGCCCACAAGCAAAGCCACTGAGATGTAGCGTGTGGTTGTGTTTATACCTAGAGTTATTGGTTTGTTATTCATATTCAAATTCTGTAGAGGCAAGTCCCTGTGCTTGTCCAACTAAGCAATGGCAACCAGGGAGCTGCCACTACGTCTTTAACTTTACTGCAATTGATAGCGGTGTCTCATTTTAGATTGGATCCTGCGGTCAAGCCGCTGGGAAGTGAAAAATTGATAATTTTCATATTTCAATTATATATCGTTTAACTTTATCTCACGTCATTGCGAGCCGAAGGCGCGGCAATCTGTTCAATTCAAATCACAGTTTAAAGCAGTGATTGCCACGCCGTTTTGAGGCCGGCACTGACAAAACTTTACCCATGATCATAAAAGCGATAAAAACTTCTTACTTTATCAATCGAATCTGTTTGTGGCATGGTGGGTAAACTCTTTAAAAAAGTTTTACCATAGGCCTTAGAACGTAAACGCGAATCACATAATACCAGCACACCATAATCTTCTTCATCACGAATCAAACGACCCACGCCCTGCTTTAATGCGATTACCGCCTGAGGCAATTGTAATTGCATAAAGGGATTATCGCCACGTTGACGCATCGCCGTGATTCTCGCTGATAAAACAGGATCGCCAGGTGAAGCAAAAGGCAGTTTATCAATCACTACACAACGTAACGCTGAACCTTGCACATCAACTCCTTCCCAGAAGGTTGAAGTTCCCAATAAAATCGCATCGCCATCTTCTCGAAAAGCATCCAATAACGCCCCTCTAGGCATTTGCCCTTGAATCAATAAATCCTTATCAATTCTGTCTCTCAATCTATCGGCAACCAAGTTCAGCATCCGGTAACTGGTGAACAACAAAAATACTCCACCACCCGAGGCCTCAATTAAATCTTCCGCCAAATCCGTAAAGGCAACTGCAAAATTCGGATGATTGGGTTCAGGTAAACCTTTAGGTAACATCAACATGGACTGCGATTGATAATTAAAACTGCTATCCAATAAACTAAATTCAGCTTCATCAATACCTAAGGGCTCACTGAATCCTTTGAAACTCTCGCCTACCGCTAGAGTAGCCGAAGTAAAAATCCAAGAAGACGCATAGGTCTTCATTAAATTTCTAAATTCTTCAGAAATTTCAATGGGTGTGTCATGCAGAGTGTATCCATATTGACTGACATCCAGCCAACGGATATGTGCCGTGTCAGAATCATCCATGGGTTTAGTGAAAATTTCCAATCCAGCTAACATGCCACCCATGCGTTTCCACAGTGCTTCCCACTCCACATCATCACTTAAGGCTTTAATGGTTTCAGTCAGTCCAGACATGCATTCATGCAATTCATCTAAGTAACTAGTAAAACCATCAGGAACATCAGACCAAGGCATATTGCCACTTAAACCTTGTAGGCCTAAACGTGACTCACGCGTTAATTTAAGTAACTCATCCAACTTTCTGGTTAAAACATGTTGTTGTGTTTGCAAAGCCGTTAGTTGGGCATCCTTAACCCAGCGTTGCACTCGGCGTAAATTCCATTGAGTACCAAACACCGAGGTGGCAAGTTCTGCAATTTGATGAGCCTCATCGACAATCACAACATCAGCATCAGGAAGCAATTCACCAAAGCCTTCTTCTTTAAGTCGAGTATCGGCTAACAGTAAGTGATGATTCACAACAACAATGTCCGAAGTAATCGCTTTCTTTCTCGCTTTTACCACATGACATTTATCGTAAACCGGACAAGCCTGACCCAAACAATTATCAGTGGTGGAAGTAACTTGCGACCAGATGGGTGAAGACTCAGGCACTTCTTTTAACTCGGTGGTTTCCCCTTTATGCGTAATCACCGCCCACTCGGCAATATGTGCCAATTGTTTTTTTTCTAAAGTGGACAAACCACTGGGCAATGCCACTTGATTGTCTAAGCGATGCTTGCAAATATAGTTTCGACGACCTTTTAATACCGAAACCTTAAGTGGAGAACCCAAAGCCTGGGTAATGGTCGGTAAGTCTTTTTCAAAAATTTGATCTTGTAAGGTTTTAGTCGCTGTGGAAATGACCACTTTCTTACCCGACATGAGGGCCGGCACTAAGTAAGCAAAGGTTTTTCCTGTACCAGTACCCGCTTCAATAACCGCATGCTGTTTATTGTGAATGGCTTTTTCCACACTCACAGCCATACTTAATTGTTGACTACGAGGATTATAATGTGCCAAACGCTCAGCCAATATGCCATCGGCCGCAAAAATTTGCTCCATTTCGTTCATGCGTGAAAAACCTTAAGTATTAGTTGTATAAACGAAATGTATTTAATAATTTTTTTATATTAAGATTCAATTTAGAAACGAGCCGCTTCCGCTTCAGCACGTAAACCACCATCTTTGTCATTACGTGCATAACGACTATTAGCAATTATTGTCCACGCTTTTTTATTCATATCACGTTTATTGCCTGCATAAGCCAAGGCTTTTTTCGCGGTATTTTCAGCTTGGGTAAATTCTTGTTGGGCAAACCGAATTTCGGCCAAATCTAACCACAGTACTGGGTTTTTTGCTTGAATTCGTAGAGCACGCTCTATACTAGCAGCAGCCATTGCTGGCTCGCCGGCATTTAAACTTGATTGAGCTTGACCTCGTAATGCAACCACGGCAGGAATCTCTGGCTCAGCTTCGATAACAGGCGGTGGCGCTGGCACTTCAATCGGTCTTGTTGAACCAACGCTATTATCCGGCAAAGCCATGGTTTCAACCACAGGAGGCTCAGGTGTGGGTTCAACAACTATCACTGGTTCAGGGGCAGAAACAACCACAGGCTCAGGTTTTTCATAAGGGTCTGGCCATGAAGTAGCACAGGCCGGAAGTAAAAATAAAATTAAAAAACTTAATAATAAAAGATGGTGTTGGTTTTGCATTTGTTTTACCAGTGATTCAAACATAAAAGACGTATTTTACCCTGTATCACGGAATAATGTTGAAGGCCTTTAGTCGCCTCGTAACCAATCCAGAAAACCGCCTTTATCTTCATCTTCACTAGGCACTGGCTGCCCAAAACTGCAGCTAATATATTCCGCTTGTTCCAGAACTTTCAGCTTGGCCGGCAATATCACATCATTTTCACCTTGATCACAGTCTTTCATCAAGTAACCCGTTGTAAAATCGAATTGCAGTAAATCTAAATTGTCATTCGGCGTGACAGCAAACGGAATTTGGGCAACTTGTTTCATAATATCGCCCCAAATAGGTAAGGCTCCCGAAGAACCGGTCAAACCCGTATTATGATTATCATCGCTGCCTACCCACACCACCGTACTGAGGTCACCACTGAAGCCTGAGAACCAGGCATCGCGATAATCATTGGAAGTACCGGTTTTACCAGCCACTGAAAAATCAGGCATCATGCTCTGCAAACGCCTAGCTGTGCCCTTCTGGGTTACTAGATGTAATAAGGAATTGAGTTGAGTCATGGAATCATTATCAAAGACTTCTTCAACTTCTAAAGGGAAGCGTTTGAGTGGTTGACCTTGATCATCCAATACGGCTCGCACCGAACGCAACGGAGTTCGGTAACCGGAATTTGCCAGTGTGTTGTACATTTGTGCGACATCAATAGGAGCTAAACTCATTGAACCTAGCATCATTGCCGGATACGCCAATGGCGTTTTATCCAATCCAGAACGTGCAGCTGCTTGAACTACTTTGTCTACACCAACTTCCATGCCTAGATGAACGGTTGGAACGTTTTTAGAGCGAGCTAAAGCACTGAACAAGGGCATTTGACCTGAAAATTCTTTATTGTAGTTTTCTGGTTTCCATATTTCGTCTCGGCCTTTTTGTACAATTTCGATTGGCTCATCTTTTAATGGCGAATTGATTGAATAATTTCCAGTTTCAAAAGCTGCAAGGTACACAAAAGGTTTCATTAATGAACCAATTTGTCGCTTAGCATTAATAGCCCTATTAAAGCCTTCAAAACTCGCCTCTCTTCCACCGACTAAAGCCTGAATTTCAGCACCATCAACAGAAGTAATAATCGCAGCGGCTTGTAAACTATTGGCTTCTAAGTTATTTGCTTTTTCTATATTTTTTAAGCCTTTTATAACTGCCGCTTCAGCTATTTTCTGCGTACTAGGCACTAAGGTGGTAAAAATTTTCAGACCAACCGTATTTAAATCTTCCTCAGCGTAATCACGTTTGAGTTGCTGTTTAACAATATCCAAATAAGCGCCGTAATCACTGATTCCCGCTGGCGGCTTTTCACTGACGGTTAGTGGTTGCAGTTTTGCAAAATCACGTTGCTCTTCACTTAAAGCGCCTTGCTCGTACATGATATTAAGTACACGATTACGTCTTTCAAGCACTCGCTCAGGATATCGTCTTGGGTTGTAATAGGACGGCCCACGTAACAAGGTAATCAGAACGGCACTTTCATGCGGTTTTAATTCTGTAAGTGGTTTATTAAAATAATGTCGGCTAGCCATACCCATGCCGTGAATAGCCCTACCGCCATATTGGCCCATAAATATTTCATTAAAGTAGGTCTCTAATAATTCTTCTTTTTCATATTTTCTTTCTAAAAGAATAGTCACCAGTACTTCATTAACTTTACGTTTAATGGTTTTGTCATTATTAAAATAATAGCTACGTACCATTTGTTGAGTTAAAGTACTAGCTCCTTGAACCATAGCACCAGCTTTAATATCAGCAATTAATGCTCTGACAATACCTTTTAAATCGATACCAAAATGATCGTAGAATTTTCTATCTTCTATGGCGATTAGGCCTTGCTGCAATTCGATAGGCACTTCAGACAGTTTGACAATGATGCGTTCTTCACCGTCACCAGGAAATAAGCGACCAATTGATAATGGATCTAAACGAAAAATTGCTTCACTGCGACCCGTTTGTAAATTTTTAAGCTCACTGACACTACCAGCTCGTGTAGTGATTTGTAATTGTTTGGCTGCCTGTAGACCATCCCAGAACTGAAACTCTCGCACATAAACTTTAATCACATTTGATTGACGAGAAAAATCGCCAGGTGCGTTTATGCGTGAAGAGCGTTTGTAACCCAAGTCGAGCAAATGTTTTTCTAATTCACTCGCAGTGGCTTTTGCCCCCACATATAATTCTTGTGGTTGTGCATAGAACTCTGCTGGTACTGACCAACGCCGACCTTCAAATTTTGGTACTTCAGTTTTGTATAAATGATGCGTGTATAAGAGTAAAAAGACTAAAACGATACAACCCAGAATGAAGCCAAGAATAAATAAACGCTTAAACCATTTCCAAAAAAATGACGAAGACTTTTTAGATGAGCGTTTGCTTGTCGTTTTTTTCACAGATTTCTTTTTAGCCACAGACTTCTTAGTTACTTTTTTAGTGTTTTTCTTTTTAGTTTTTTTAGTCGTTTTTTTCTTACTAGTTGTCATTGACTCAATGATCCATAGAATTTATTGTTTGACGCATTATATAGGCTTATTTACTAAGATGAGTTTGTTCTGGTTTAAATCGATAATGGCCCGTGATTTTATAGGCAAATAAAAAATCATCAACCCTAGTTCCCCACCCTACATTATGTACAATCAAAGGGCGTTTCCCATCAATTGACTTAGTCGAAATAACTATCCCAATATGTGGAGCATTATTACTTAATCGCCAGGACACAATGTCACCGCTATTATAATCATCTGGATTATCACTGATGGCTAAGCTAAAGCCCTGACGTTCAAAGTACTTACGTAAATTAGGGACCCGGCGGTGATCTATATTCTTGTCTGGTCGTGTTAAGCCCCACTTGTTTGGATAGGCCTTAAAGTTCCTTGTCATATCTTGATGAACTAATTTTTGTAAATCAACACCCAGCTTTCGTAAAGAACGAATGACTACATCCGTACACACGCCTCGTTGGTCATCAACATCTCCCATGGGATAGCTAAGCTTTTGGTAACTTCCATCATAGAATAAGGTTTTTCCAACACGTTGTAGTGCTGCTTGTTCGATTTGAGTTTCTATTGATAGTTCAGCGATTGGCTCAGAGCGTGCCGTATCTTGAATTAATATACACAAGATCAACACCAAAACCACTTGAACAACTAGCTTTAGACGCTTAGTTTTTAGCATGAAAAACATACACTTACCTCTGGACAAAATCTTGTCAGAGTTTCCCAGTTTGGTATGTAAATTCTATGAAGTTAGGGTGAAGTATTACGTTTGTTCAAAATACCTTCAATTTCGGCTCAAATTGCCTGCAAAATACTTAGAATATTTATAATTAATTCAATAACTTATACCGATTTGCGTATTTAGCATTCAATCGCTTGTATGAATTTATAGGTGCAGCGGCATACTTAAGTTATTATATAGAGATTGAACATCGGCCTTGATCTATGCCTAGGCCATGTTCTTTACTTTTTATACTTCATTAAACATGCACTTGTGAACTACTCTTCGATGGTAGTTTCAAGATAAAGAAGAGATTTTATGGAAACTACATCTAGTAAGAAAAAAACTACACGTAAAAAAACCAGTTCTCCACGTGCGATTGCCAAAAAAGCGGCAACCCGCAAAAAGACTAAAAAGAAAATTACTAGTAAAAAACCCAGCACAAAAAAAATTACTGCAAAGAAGATCGCTTCTAAAAAAACCAGTAGCAAAAAAACCAAAAAGAAAATCGCACGCAAAAAGATAACGGCTAAGAAAAAAGTCACTAAAAAAATCAGTGCTAAGAAAAAGACTAGCTCTTTAAAATCGGCTAAAACCACCAAGAAACGCAGCACTAAACGTACAAACGCAAAAGCTGCAGGTAGAAAAGTTAAGAGCACTGTTAATAAAACCGCAAAAGCGGCAAGCAAAGCGGCCAATAAAGCCTCTGAAAGTATATTAGACCTTCTCAAGAAAAAAGGCCCATACACAGGTGGTGCCGATGGTTCCACTGCTGCACAAGGCATGTTAGGCCCAAACCCTGTCGTTGGCATTGATTATGAAGAAATGTTTGACGGCGCTAAGCGTGCGATAAAAGCATTGAGTGTTAACCCAAGCGTAATCGTTAAGGAAAACATCAATCTGTTAAAAGAGTTGATTAAAGTCATCAAGGGTGAATCTGAAGTTGCACCAGATCCACGTGACAAACGCTTCATGCATAAAATCTGGGGAAAAAGCGCTTATTACAAACGCGTGATGCAAAGCTATTTAGCCTGGCACACTAGTGTTTATAAAATCCTTGATTCAAGCGGCGCAACCGAAAAAGACAAAGAACGCACTCGGTTCTTAATGCAGTTTGTTACTGAAGCAGTTGCACCGACGAATACTTTAATTGGTAATCCTGGTGCTTTAGCTCGTGCAGTTGAAACCAAAGGCAAGAGCTTATTCTATGGCTTACGCAATATGGCTGATGATGTGCTCAATAATGGTGGCATGCCACGCATGGTTGACGAAAGTAAATTTCAAGTGGGCAAAAACTTAGCCATCTCGAAAGGTGCCGTAGTCTTTAGAAACGACGTGCTCGAAGTCATTCAATACAATGCAAATACCGATAAAGTTTTTAAACGTCCATTATTAATGATTCCACCTCAAATCAATAAGTTTTATATGGTGGATCTAGCGCCTGGTCGTAGTTTCGTTGAATGGGCCGCCAATAACGGTATTCAATTTTTTGCTGTGAGCTGGAGAAACCCAACTGCTGCTCAACGTGAGTGGAATATGGAAACTTATCTCCAAGCCAGTAAAGATGCTATCGATGCCGTATGTGAAATCACAGATTCAGATGATGTTAATTTAATGGGTGCTTGTGCTGGTGGAATGACCATGGCAACACTGATGGGACATTATGCAGCTCTCAAAGGTAAAGAACGCAATCGAATTAAATCATCCACCATGATGGTAACGGTATTAGATACACGTAGTGAAACCCTACTCGGCATGTTTGCTTCTAAAAGTGGTATTGCAGCTGCCATTAAACGGGTTAAAAAAGCTGGTGTTCTGGAAGGTAAAGACATGGCTAAGATGTTTGCTTGGTTACGTCCAAACGATTTAGTGTGGTTATTTGTTGCCAATAACTGGGTCATGGGTAATCAACCACCGGCCTTTGACATGTTGTATTGGAATGCTGACACAACCCGCTTACCGGCCGGTTTCCATATTGACCTGTTAAATACTTATGTATCAAATCCATTAGTAAACCCTGACAGCATTAAAGTCTTAGGTACAAAAATTGATATGCGTAAAGTTGATTGTGACACTTACATCGTTGCTGGTATCACGGATCATATTACGCCTTGGAAAGCCTGTTACGAGTCACGTGAAATTCTTAAAAATACTAATATGAAATTCATCCTGAGCTCAAGTGGACATATCCAAAGTATTATTAATCCACCAGGCAGTAAACGTTCTAAATACTATACCAATCCAGATTTAACTTTAGATCCAGATGAGTGGTTAGAGGGTGCTGAAGCAACTCAAAACACATGGTGGTTTGATTGGCTTGACTGGTATGACAAAAACCAGAGTGATGGAAAAATAAAAACGCCAAAAACATTGGGTAGCAAGAAGCACCCTCCTAAAGACGCTGCGCCTGGACGCTATGTGCATCAACGATAGATACTAAAAAAATGATAAAACTATTTTTATTAAATTAAGAAAAGTATAAATCTAGTTTCTCTAAATAATCACACAGAAAGGTTCATATGATAGCCGCCGTACAAAGTAAAGTTAAGAAAGTCCTAAAAAAGACTTCGGACAAGGGTTTGAAAAAAACCACTAAAAAAGCAAAAGTAATTCCAATTAAGAAGTCTAAAAATATGAAAGCATCAAACACTCAGGGTTTAGCACATACCATCGATTACATTGAAGTTGATGGTATTCGTTTGCGGTATTTAATTCGTGAAGGTACCGATAACACAACACCATTATTCTTAATCAATGGTATTGGTGCCAATCTTGAACTATGTATTCCGTTTATTGAAACCTTGCATGAAAAAGAGGTGATTATTTTTGATATTCCAGGCACCGGTGACTCGCAAGCTCCGGTTAAGATTAGACGCTTTAAACATTTATCTAAACTGGCTAGTGATTTATTGGATAAGTTAGGCTACGGCGAAGTAGATGTTGCCGGTGTATCTTGGGGTGGCGCTTTAGCTCAACAATTTGCCCATCAATACCCTAAACGCACCAGACGCTTAATCTTAGCGGCAACTACCGCTGGCATGGTAATGGTTCCTGCCAAGTTAAAAGTGCTTAGAAATATGATTACCCCAAGACGTTATATCTCTAAAAGCTTTATGAAAAAAGTATCGGGCACTATCTATGGTGGACGTATTCGTCGTAACCCTGAAATGGTAACCGA
>CALHVH010000183.1 GCA_938039225.1 uncultured Gammaproteobacteria bacterium | reverse complement strand
GGATAGGTGCTTTTTAATTCTTTAATAAAAAAATCGATATGCTTTTTTTCATAAATTTCTTGCAAGGCTATTACATCAGCATCATGGCTTAATAATTGTTGCGGGATAATTCGTGCGCGCTGTTCAATGTATTCGGTAGGTTTGAACATGGTTTTGCCAACTACACGAAGATCTAAGAGTCCAACATTAAAAGTGATTAACTTAAACGGGCCATCAAGCGTTTTTGCTTTTATATCATTCGGTGTGTCTATATCTAAGTTATAGGGCCTAGGCAACAAAGTTGCGTAAGTGAGAATGATTAAAAAGATAAGCAACAATAAAACATACTTTAATTGCTTCAATAGAAACTTCATAGCATATCCTCGCGTTCAATAACTAATGCTTGGCTAGACTCCAATCATACTCCATATAGCGCGCTGTTTCGAGGGCAGCCTGTGAACCTAATAATTTATTCACCAAATGGAATGAAGCGTCTATTCCAGCAGAAATGCCGCCAGAAAATATATACTTTCCATTATCAACAACCCGAATGTTTTCTTGCACGTTTAAGGAGGCATCTAATTCTCTGAGCGCATCAAAGGCCATATGGTGGGTAGTTGCTTGCAAGTTTTTAGTTAAGCCGGCATTCGCAAGTATAATTGCTCCAGTGCAGACAGAAAGTATATGTTCGCAATGAGGAGCCGTTTGTTTTAGCCACTGGAGAAGATTTTCATTATGCATTTCGCGCCTGGAACCAAAAGGGGTACCATCTGGATGATGGCCCCCGCCACCTGGAACAACTAATATATCGGGTTTTGGGCAATTCTCTAAGGCGTATGAGGGTAAAACATGTAGATTGTTTCTTGCCCTGACTTCGGCATGTTCAGCAACAGTATATACATTAAAAGGATTGCTTCCATCTCGGCGTCCAGTTACTGAAAAGACCTCAAACGGCCCGCAGAAATCTAAAACTTCAACTTCATTGAATATGAGAATGGCAATATTTCTAACTTTAGACATAAGTGCTTAAATTCTTTATAGTGAACAGTGAATCATTTGAGTTTATCACTACTAAGCATGCAATCCTTAAATACCGCTCAATTAAACTTTGGTAACGAGAGTTTATTGATACTAAATTTTGCCTTAGCCATCATTATGTTTGGTGTGGCTTTGGGTATTAGTCTGAATGATTTTAAAGAATTAGCCAAAAACCCTAAAGCTGTGATTTTAGGTGTTGTCTCACAGTTTTTATTATTGCCCCTGTGTACTTTTCTATTAGTGTTAATACTAAAACCTGAACCTAGTATTGCTTTAGGTATGATTTTAGTTGCCGCTTGTCCTGGCGGTAATATTTCAAATTTTATGACACATCTGGCGAAAGGTAATTCGGCCTTATCAATAAGCCTAACTGCTATTGCCAGTGTTAGTGCTATTTTAATGACCCCATTAAATTTTCAATTCTATGCAAGTCAATATGCACCGACTGCTGAGTTATTAAAATCCATAAATATTAACCCAAGTGATTTGTTGGACATTCTAATTCTTATTCTAGGTATTCCTTTGATTCTTGGTATGTGGCTGCGACACCAGAATGAAAAACTGGCAAAACAACTATCAAATTTGCTTAAACCGCTTTCAATTATTATCTTTTTACTTTTTGTTATTCTTGCTATTGCAAAAAATGTTGATGTTTTTACACAATACATCCATCATGTGCTGACTATTGGTATTGTGCATAATCTGATGGCATTATTACTTGGGTTTTTATTGGCCAAGCTTTTTGCATTATCCGTTAGAGACAGACGTTGCCTCAGCATTGAAACAGGCATACAGAACTCAGGCTTAGGCCTAGTGATTGTGTTTAGTTTTTTTGCCGATTTAGGTGGTATGGCTATAATGGTGGCTTTTTGGGGTATATGGCATGTTGTGTCTGGTTTAGGTTTGGCATTGCACTGGTCAAAAACATGATGAAAAATTTAATAAGAGGCGTTTTGAAGTACTACGCTAAAACGGCTATGTTTTTTTACTATAAAAAAATCGAGATTGTTGGATTGGATAAACTTCCAAAAAATAAACCGATTTTCTTTTTACCTAATCATCAGAACGCTTTAATTGACCCTTTGTTAATTGCGACCAATATTAATGGGTTTGCTAATTACCTCACTAGGGCGAGTGTGTTTAAAAAACCGCTAATGGCAAAAACACTTCGGCTACTAGGTTTGTTGCCTGTCTATAGAGTACGAGACGGTTTTAGTACCTTAAATAAGAATCAAGCAATTTTTGATGAATGTATTAGAAGTTTTTCCAAAAATGGAAAAGTATTAGCGTTTCCTGAGGCTAGTCATAATATAAAAAGACGTGTAAGGCCACTGAGTAAAGGGTTTACACGCATCGTTTTTCAAGAGCTTGAAGAAAACCCTGAATCAAGTTTGCAACTTATTCCTGTGGGCTTTAATTACATGCAGGCAGATAATTGTCCTGACAGTGTTCGAGTAATATTTGGTGAGGCTATTCCAGCAAAAAAATACACAGCTGAGATGGATGCACAACATCTGAGAACTGATGTGCAAGATGCCCTCAAAGCCTTAACCACCGATATACCGGAAGCAAATTATCAAGAAATAGAAACTCGTTTAAAGGATTTAGATCTGAATTACCTTGATCCCACATCCGTTAACCAACAGATTGCCGATAATTTCGTTCATAGCCAGCCCAAGTCAGGGAATAAGCCAGATATCCTAAAGTCAGTGTCCAAAATACTATTGATTGTACTTTTGTTGGGGCCTTATCTGCTGTGGAAATATAAATTTAAACCTGCCATAGACGAAATTGAATTTGTGGCTACCTTTAGATACACCGTAGCAATAACCTTAGTGCCTTTATATCTTATATTGGTGTGTGGAATCCTTGCAATGCTACTGGGGTATCAAGCGGCAATTGCATACTTAGTAAGTACACTAGTTATAGACTTACTGTATGTTAAAACCTAAGCGATAGACAGCTTAAGCCACCATCCAGTTTCTCAAATTCTGAAGCTTCAATTTCAATAACTTCATAGCCAGCATGCTTGACCATGGCAATGGTTTTGGGAAAACCAGCAGGCATTATGATTTTGTCGTTTACCCAAATGCTATTTGCAGCATAAGCTTCATCTTTTGATACTTTTAGAATATTGAATTTTTCGAATTCTGGTTTTGTAAGAAATTCACCAAAGGCTAAGAGCTTATTATTTTCTAAATACGCAACACCTGTTTTTAGATGCAGCATTTCTGACATACGAATAAAATGAGCCTGCATACCATGCTTTTCCAAAAAGCCTTTCATTTGTGTGGCGCCACTGTGATTGGTTCTATCCGATAGACCTATATAAAAGTCACTACCGACCATCATGATGTCACCGGCTTCTAATGTGCCGGGAGGAATGATGCTGTAGACAGTGGGGTAATTTTTTTCTAATGATTCAAGAATGTGGGTAATTTCGTTTCTACGACTTAAGGCGCCAGGACGAGTGAGTATTGCGCATTCGCTGGTCATCAAGGCCACATCTTCCACAAAACAGGAATCGGGAAATCCTTCTAAGGCAGGCAGTATCGTAACTTCAAGACCACAGCTTTCTAAAGCAAGAACATATTTTGCATGTTGTTCAAGAGCGAGCTCGTAATTAGGAACACCTAAATCCACACTGGTGATTCCATTAATCATGGATTTAGCTGGAGTTCTGACAATGGCTTTAGTAAACATAATAATCCTAGAGTTTAAGTGTTAATTTCTATCTATGGTACAGATACTTCTTAACGCAAGAATAAGGACTGGTAAAAATGAAAATAAGATATCAGTGATTTTTGCGTAAAAAGTCTAAAAATTTGCCTATAAAATTTTTTCCTTCAATTTCTTTTTTCTTTTGTTTGTCAGATAATTCTTCCAGATCGATTGATAATGTTTCCAAATCTTCAAAAATTTTTTCAATCTCTATAATGTCATCGTCATTTTCAAGTGTAATTGATTCGCTTGAAGGAGTAACGTTGTTTTCATTGAAAATTTCGACAATTCTTCTTATCATCTGATTTTGAATTGTTTTCTTTTCGTTTATTGAAATTCTAGTTTTATTATTCTCTTCTAAGCCAAGTAGGCATTTTGTCAAAATTCTTTCTTTCTCGTGAGTTGATAAAACGCTTGAAATATCTATAACTTCGTTAATAAAGGAGAGATGGTATTCAGTATAGAAGTTTTTTTCTACAAGTAGTTGTTTTTCATATTCATCTATAGTTGGCAAAGCATCTAAGCGTAATTTCGGGTCAACTAAACTATCTAAATCGTAAAATTTTTCGATATCAAGGTTTATTCTTTTCTTTTTTAAAAGCTTTTCACCATTGTTTAATATTTTTCTTTGCTTATAACTTAGGTCAAGCATCAGATTTTCAAAAGACTTTTTCATTGTATTGATCGCTACTTTACCTCTTCGGAAGGAAAATAATAAACCCTTTTAATTAAACCATTCTCAAATTCATAAACAGAAAAGGAGCTTTGCGACTTGCTACCGGTTTTTGAATTCCAGCTAGCTGTTTCAGTCGCACATACCCAGTTCTTATTTGAATTTATATTTTTTATATTTGAACGGCAAGACTCACATCCGGAAAAATAGTCTTGCATGGCTATTGATAGCTCAGTTTTGTTTGTTGTTTCAGTTGATAATTTTTGACCATCGATGCTAAGCCA
>CALHVH010000182.1 GCA_938039225.1 uncultured Gammaproteobacteria bacterium | reverse complement strand
GAGGCCATGTTTTACGATGCGGATTATGTACAGGCACTTGAGTATGGAATGCCTCCAACCGCTGGCTTAGGGGTTGGTATAGATCGCCTAGTAATGTTCTTAACGGATTCCGCCTCTATCAGAGATGTGCTACTATTCCCGTCGATGCGACCTGAATAGATTGAAAACTTAAATTATTGAACTTTAATAAATGATTAATTGGTTACAAAATAGAATGCAAAAAAGTACTAAGGTTTTAGCCTTAGTTCTGTTTTTGTTGTGTAGCCAGTTACAAATTGCTTCACATTTCCATGCCGATGATGATATTGGTTTTGAAGCTTGTAGTGTGTGTTTAGTCGGGCAAAATGCTGAATTTGATGATGCTTTACTTCCAACACAGGCTTGTCATCATTTAAACAATCAGAATCGTTCTTATTATCAAGACATATCCGTACAGGTGATATTTGATAATTCACCAATTTTTCTTTATCTGCGCGGCCCACCAGCTTAATTACGTTCCTAAAAAACTAAGTCTAATCACTATTTATTAATAGTGATTTTGTTGTTAATTTTCTTTCTGAAAATTTGGATGTAATTATGAAAAACTTAAACACAAGAAAAAATTTATTTCTACCTATCGCCGTTTCTTTATTAATCACTAACGGTGTTATCGCACAAAACTCTGAAGATCACCCTGAGCATCATCATGTTGAAGAAGTATTGGTGACTGGAGTATTGGGTAAAGCACAAAAAGACTCAGCCATGCCGGTTAATGTGCTAACGGGTGAGCAGCTGCGTGAAAATGCGGCCAGCACTATTGGCGAAACTCTACAAAATCAAATTGGTGTCAATACAGCTTCTTTTGGTCCAGGTGTTGGGCAACCAATCATTCGTGGACAGGGCGCTAATCGCGTGCAGGTATTGCAAAACGGTACAGGCGCACTGGATGTATCTAATACCAGTCAAGATCATGCCAACACGGTAGAGGGTATATTAGCAGAGCGTATCGAAGTTATTCGCGGACCAGCAACCTTGCTTTATGGTAACGGAGCGATTGGTGGCGTAGTTAATGTAATTGATAATCGCATTCCAAGCCAGGTGCCTGAAAAAATAACTGGTGCACTTGAGTACCGGTTTAATAATGTGAATCAAGGCTCAACAGGCGTTGCCGTGATGGATGGCGGTGCAGGAAATATTGCCTGGCATTTGGATGGAGTTTTGCAAGATACAGACGTGACACGAATACCTGGTTTTGCCAATTTTGAAGAACCAGAAGAAGAAAGTTTTGGCATCATTGAAAACACTGAAAGTGATAAACAAAATATTACCGCAGGAATTTCCTTTGTGGGTGACAATGGTTTTATTGGGGTATCGGTGAACCGTCTAGAAAACGAGTATGGATTGCCTCCTGGTGGTCATGGTCATGAAGATGAACATGAAGAGGAAGGCCACAACGAAGAGGAAGAGGGCGAAGAGGAGGAAGAAGTTATTCGTTTGGACTTGGAGCAAACTCGTGTTGACCTTGAGGGTGAATATAATTTGAATGGCGTATTTGAAAATATTAAAGCCAGTTTAAGTTCTACGGATTATTCTCATGTTGAACTTGAAGGTGACGAAATTGGTACGATGTTTAATAATGAAGGTGTGGAGTTTAGACTAAATGCTAAACATCGTTCATTAGATATTGGTGACGGTTTAGTGGGCTCTATTGGTTTCCAATATCTTGATCGCGATTTCAGTGCATTAGGCGAAGAAGCTTTTATTCCGGCCTCAAATATTAGTTCTTACGGTTTTTACTTATTTGAAAGTGTTGATGTAGGTGCATTTACTTATGAAGGCGGCCTACGTTTTGATAAACAAGAAATTGATGCAAACCTAGAGTGCAATAGTTCAGAAACCAGTACCACGGGCAGCTTTGCCGGTATATGGAACTTTAGTCAAGAGGCTAATGTTTTTGTTTCAGTAAATCGTTCTCAAAGAGCCCCATCGGTTGAAGAACTTTATTCAAATGTTGCAGCGGTAGGATGTGCCCCCAGTCAAGGTCTTCCAGCTGAAGAGGGTTTAGTTGAACATGCGGCTACTGCACGTTTTGAGATAGGCAATACTCAATTAAATAAGGAAACGGCCACTAATTTAGAAATTGCTTATCGTAAACACTCAGGATCGGTTAAAGGTGAGGTTAGCGCTTTCATCAATTCAATTGATGATTACATTTACCTTTCGGATATTGGTGAAATTGATGAAACAATCGTATCTCGATTTTTACAAGAAGATGCTAGATTTATTGGCGTGGAGGCTCAAATTGAATTTCCATTAGCCGCATATGCTGGTACAGATTATCATGTAAATGTTTTTGGCGACTATGTAGAAGCTGAATTGGATAGTGGAGCTTATTTACCACGTATACCACCGATGCGTTCTGGATTAGAGCTTGTTGCCCATGCTAATGATTGGACACTTAAATTACGTAACACCTTTGTTTCGTCACAAGATAAAACTTCAGCAAATGAAGAAGCAACTGACTCGTATACTCGCTTAGACTTGTTTGCTGATTATCATCTGCATTTTGGTGAGCGTGACTTGTTGTTATTTGCTAAAGCTAAAAACCTAACCAACGAAGATATTCGTCACCATACTTCGTTTTTGAAAGAAAATGCTCCAGAAGCCGGTCGTTCGATTGAACTTGGTCTGCGTTATGTATTCTAAGTAGTTTTATAACTAAAGGTAGAAATGATGCGAACGTTTAAATATGGTTTATGTTTGTTAGTCATTTTTTGTTTTTCAGCCTGTGCGACGAGTCAAGGCTCGTCGCCGACTGAAAAACGTCAATCTATTCAGCAA
>CALHVH010000181.1 GCA_938039225.1 uncultured Gammaproteobacteria bacterium | reverse complement strand
TTGGCGGCTTAGTCATGTCTTTTTTTGCAGGACAAGAATATTTGAAAGTTAAAAATCTAAGTTCAGAGCCTCAAGCTATGAACCTAGAGAGCGTTACTTTAGAAAAAGGTAAGGTAAGTTATGTGTCAATTCCAGGTGGTTTTTTAGACCTTGAGAATGCTTACGAATATCAATTAGAGAGTAAAAGTGGCAGCAGTTTAGGCGCCGCCGATGTGTATATTCCAGTGACGAATGAGTCAGGTGATTATAAATACACGCTTAAAGTAAAAGACGATGAAGGCATAGAGGCAACACTAGATCAAAATGCTTACACTGGTTTACTTGAATCGGGCACTGAAATGCCAAGTGATTTACAAGAAACCTATTCAGGACTGTATACGGGTAAAGAACTTTTACAATTAGATGCTGAGTATGAGCCTGGCCAAGGAAGTGGCTCGTTGAATAGACTATTATTATTTTTAGGCTTAATCGGTTTAGGAGTAATTATAAAAGTATTACTAGGAAGATCTAACGAGCAAAATTAGAAATTCTATGAAAGTTTGTTTGTAAAATATTTCCCAGTTGTGAATTTGTTTACAAATTAATCGTTGTTCTTATTTCACTTCACATACTCAAGAGCCTGCGTATAATCGCAGGCTTATCAATTTTTACCTACTGAAAAAACTCACTCTATGAATACTGCACAACATATCTCCAAAGTTATTGCTAATGATATTAACGCCTCAGTTGCACAAGTAAATGCTGCAATAGGTTTGTTGGATGAAGGTGCTACTGTGCCTTTCATTTCACGCTATCGCAAAGAAGTAACCATGGGCTTAGATGATACTCAGTTACGAAACTTAGAAGAGCGCTTGGTGTATTTACGTGACCTTGAAGACAGACGTACAGCGGTTATCAAAGCAGTTGAAGAGCAAGGCAAGCTAACTGATGAATTGAAAAAGTCATTCCTATTGGCCGAAACAAAAACTCGTCTAGAAGATTTGTACGCACCATACAAAAAGAAGCGTCGTACAAAGGCCATGATTGCCAAAGAGGCTGGAATAGAGCCTTTATTAGATTCAATATTAGAAAACCCTGTTCAAGCTCCAGATGAAATGGCAGCAGAGTATATTAATGAAGAAGCTGGTTTTGCAGATACAAAAGCTGTATTAGAAGGCGCACGCAATATTTTCTTAGAACGTGTTTCAGAGCAGGCTGATTTAGTAGGGCGCTTACGTGATTTTATTTGGGACAATGCTCATCTTACGTCTAAGCTTGTTGAAGGTCAGGAAGATAAAGGTGCAAAATTTAAAGATTACTTTGATTACACCGAAGCCCTCCATAAAATTCCATCACATAGAGCATTAGCCTTATTCAGAGGTCGCACTGAAGGCATTTTGCGTTTGAAATATTTCGTTGCCGGTCAAGACGATCTTGAAAAATTCTCTGACATGGGTGTGTGTGATAAAAAAATTGCTGCACATTTTGAATTATCCGATAAGGGACGTAAAGCCGATCAGTGGTTACTGGAATGTGCTCGCTGGGGATGGCGAGTAAAACTGCAAATGCAGATTGAAACCGAATTGAATAGTCGTTTACGTGAAAGCGCTGAAGAAGAAGCCATTAAAGTGTTCGGTGACAACCTAAAAGATTTACTACTGGCTGCTCCAGCCGGTACACGTGCAACTATGGGCTTAGATCCTGGTTTGCGTACGGGTGTGAAGGTTGTGGTTTTGGATGCGACCGGTAAGCCACTTGAACATGCAACGATTTACCCACACGCACCTAAACGTCAATGGGATATGTCTATTGCAGTGCTTGCGGCCTTATGTGAAAAACATAAAGTTGAATTAGTGAGTATTGGTAACGGCACAGCTTCTCGCGAAACTGATAAATTAGTTAAAGACCTAATTGCAAAATATCCTAAATTACGTTTGAACAGTATTGTTGTTAGTGAAGCCGGTGCTTCTGTGTATTCGGCATCTGAACTTGCGTCTAAAGAATTTCCTGAGTTGGATGTGAGCATTCGTGGTGCAGTATCAATTGCTAGACGTCTACAAGATCCATTGGCCGAGTTAGTGAAAATTGATCCCAAAGCTATTGGAGTTGGTCAATATCAACATGATGTTAATCAATACAAATTGGCCAGAAAGCTTGATGCGATTATTGAAGATTGTGTAAATGCTGTGGGTGTAGAAATTAATACGGCATCGGCTCCCTTGCTTTCTAGAGTGGCTGGACTTAGCGATTCTATGGCGAGCAATATTATTACTTGGCGTGAGAAAAATGGTGCCTTTAAAAACCGTAAGCAATTACTCAAAGTGGCTCGCCTTGGGCCAAAAGCCTTTGAACAAGCAGCAGGTTTTTTACGAATACGTGATGGTGAGAATCCATTGGATGCTTCTGCGGTGCATCCAGAAGCCTATCCGGTCGTTGAAGATATTATTAAGAAAAATAGCAGAACATTGCAGGATATTATTGGAGACACGCATTTTCTTAAAGGCCTAGCCGCAAATGACTATGTAGCTGATCAGTTTGGTGAATTTACCGTAAAAGATATTATTAGTGAACTTGATAAGCCAGGTCGTGATCCTAGGCCAGAGTTTAAGACCGCTGAGTTTAAAGAAGGTGTTGAAGAACTTAAAGATTTAAAAGTAGGTATGATTCTTGAAGGTGTAATTACTAATGTGACAAACTTTGGTGCCTTTGTGGATGTTGGAGTGCATCAAGATGGTTTAGTACATATTTCGGCAATCACGGATAAATACATAAAAGATCCACGTGAAGTAGTGAAAACTGGTGAAGTGGTAAAAGTAAAAGTTATGCAAGTTGATATTGCACGTAAACGTATTGGTTTGAGTATGCGTTTGGATGATGAACTGGAACGTGGTGAAGCAAAAGCTAAGC
>CALHVH010000180.1 GCA_938039225.1 uncultured Gammaproteobacteria bacterium | reverse complement strand
TTTTGGAACCTGATGTTGCCAAAACTCCTGTGTACAGCCTGACATGATTAATAAACTACCATTCTCCAATAAACAGTTTACCTTAGGAATATCTTTATTAAATTTGTGCCGTAGTTGAAATTCTCGGCTAGTACCAAAGCTTACTGAAGCAATGGTAGGCTCATTACCGAGTACTTTTTCATTATCTTGATGCCAGCCCATACTATCCTGTCCATCACGGTAATAATTGAGTAATACCGAATTAAATCGTTTACCCGATAGGCTTTCAACTTTAGTTTTTAAAGATAATAAAACTTCATTCCAGGGTTTAGGGATATTTTTAAGACCGGAATAAACATACTCAGTTCCATCATCACCATACCAAGCGGTTAAACGTGGTTGTAAAACCCACCGTCCAAAGAGATAAATTTTTTCATGTTTCCAATGTATTGAATTTTTTAATACTTCAAATTCTAGATTAAGCGATTGTGGAAAAAGAAAAACTTCACCATCACATGGTAATAGATTGTCACTTTGCTGAAAAAGAGAAGTTTGCATTGTTATAATCTTACTATGAAAAACTTAGAATTACGCGTTGGTGGTGTTCCAGAACATTTTAATTTGCCATGGCATCTGGCCATAAAAGCTGGCTTATTCGATGAATTAAATATAAAAGCTCTCTGGAATGATTACCCTAGCGGTACTGGCAGCATGGTCAAGGCCTTAAATAAGAATGAAGTTGATGTCGCCATGTTATTGACCGAAGGTGCCGTTAAAGCACAAGCTAAAGATGGTGATTTCGAAATTATCTCTATTTACGTTCAATCGCCCTTAATTTGGGGAATCAATGTTCCAGAAAAATCAGATTTATACCAACTTGACGATATCAGCAATGCAAAGTTTGCAATCAGTCGCTTTGGGTCAGGATCAAACTTAATGGCTTATCTTTTAGCTGAACAAGAAGAACTTCAGCTCGATGAAAATAGCTTCGAGATTGTGAATAATCTATCTGGAGCAAGAGAACTGTTTAAACAAGGAGGGGATTTTGTTTTTTTATGGGAAAAATTTATGACTCAACCTTACGTGGATAGTGGTGAGTTTAGACGAATTGCCAATCTTCTTACCCCATGGCCCTGTTTTGTTATTTGTGTACGTAAGACTCTCTTTAAAGATGCGCAAAATCGTATTCTGAAGATGATTACTGTTGTATTAGAAACTGCACAAAAACTTAAAAAATCACCAATTGCTAGCACCCTAATTGCCTCTGAATACTCATTAAAAGTGAGTGAGGTAAAAGAATGGCTAGAATTAACAGAGTGGGCACAAACTACTGAAATAGACCCTAATCTGTTACAAAAAGTACGCGAAAAACTCTCAACACTAAATCTTATTTAGGTCGGTCGTCATTTTAAATCTATACCAAATCTCTATAAACATCTGATTTATAAAATAAAATACTAATATTACGTCCTACATAAGGACTACACAACGCCTGTTATATCAGTTTACTTTTGTTCACATTCTAGTAATATTGCTCAACGAAACAGCAAAAAATAATTATAGGTGTTTCAAAAATAAAACAACAAAACTAAAGAATTACTACAGGGATTAGTAATAGATGGGCGTACATCTTGGCTTAATGAATTCAATTAGGCGCCAAACAGTAATGCTGTTGGCCGTTTTGTGTTGTCTGATACTAAACCAAAACGCTTTCGCAGAAGCATTAAATCCAACTATTCAAGTTGTGCATGTTGGCAAATATCAAGAACTAGCCATCCCTACAGATAACCGCTTTCAAAGCTTAGAAGATCAGCATTTAATTTTTAAATCTGACTTAAGTAACAGCTATTGGCTCAAACCCACATTAACCAATGGACGTGAGTTTATGCCTGGGGATTTGTTTACAATCACCCCAAGCTCACTGGATATTATTGAAATGTATATCCCAGAGATTAGTGCTAAAGCTCCTATTCATACTTCCAGACGTTTTGATATCAATACTCAGGCAAAATTCTCACGTCGATCTCATGTGTTTGAAATTCCTGATAACTACCAAGCAGGACAAAGTATTCTATTTTATGTATCAGCCCGTAGCAGTAGCTCTTTTACAATGGAATATTGGGAACATGATCAATTCTTAGTTCAAGACATCAAATACAACTCTATATACAGTGCCGTTTATGCCAGTTTATTTGTACTTATCTTAATTAACTTTATCTTTTACTTAGCAATCGGTGATAAAAGTTATTTAAGTTATGTTTTTTACTTAAGTTCATTCTTATTATTTATTTTAATGACGACTGGAAAAATATACGAATTTTCTTTTTCCAAATACATAGCTGCTAGTTATAACGCTTCTACGGCTTTATTTTCATTAACTTGTTTTTCTTTTGTTTTATTTGTTCTTGGTTTTCTGAAACTAAAAGAGTTTACACCTAAATTTTATCGCTTATCACAAGCTCTTTTAGTTCTTTTACTGGGTATTTTCATACTTGCCTTAGTAATGAAACCCGTACCTTACTTTAGCTTTACCATATTAAACATTATCACTCTTGTGTGTATGCCCATTTATCTAATCGCCGGTATTTACATATGGTCAAAGAACCACAGGCCGGCTAAATACTTTGTCTTAGCCTTTCTTCCTTTATTTATTTTCATTGCACTACGAATACTTGCCATACTTGATATTTTACCCAATTGGAAATTTGCAATAAGTGGCTTCCAAATAGCCGTTGTATTACAAGCATTAATACTTTCTCTTGGTCTAGCCGATAGAATTCTATCAATCAGACAACAAAGAGACGACGCTGAAGACCATAGTAAAAACGTAAGTAACCTAATTAAAATAGATAAAGATTTTTCTAATTTCTTATCTGCTGTTGGAGCAGATATTCGTGCCAATCCAACTGGCAATCACGAGTTTATTATCATCAATAAATTCTTTGAACGATTAGAAACTCTTTTTAATGTAAATAACGGTGCCATTATTTACCAAATAGATTCAGAATTAAATATTCTTTCAAACACTTCAGTTAATCAGACAGGCTTCGAAAGTTATGTGCATGATCATATATTAGAAATCTCTCGAATTTGTCATACAACATCCGTCGATGAATTAACCATTTATAAACATCCGTTTTTTTCGCGGTTTTCAAAAATGCTTATTCTTCCGGTACATATGAGAGGGCATGAGTGGAGCTGTATGATTTTGAACATTGAATTAACACGCCAATTTAGTTCTTTACAGTTAGATACCTTACAAAAGTATTCCACTGAGCTTATACGTACTTTAGTCAATGCTGAAAAACTTAAAGATATTTCTATACGTGCTGAAACAGATCACCTAACTCAAGTACTAAATCGCGGTGCTATCTTAGATGTTCTACAAAAAGAAATGACCAATGCATTGACCTCAAGTCTGCCTCTTTCTATAGCCTTTTTAGACATTGATCATTTCAAGTTAATTAATGATACTTATGGACATGAAGCAGGAGATACCTGTTTAGCTTACCTCGCATTACAAGCGAGACGATTTTTACCAGAAGGTGCCTATGTTGGTCGAATGGGTGGTGACGAATTTCTATTTATATATCCAAACTACCTTCCCGATCAGGCAAAAGATAGCTTAGATGCTACCGTTTCCTCGATTGATGTACTAATCATTGAAGATCAGGAATGTAGTTTTACCTTGAGTATTGGCATCGCGCAGTACAGACCCAATGAAATGGATATTAAAAGCTTATTACGTCAGGCCGATGAAACGCTTTACCTAGCCAAGGAAAATGGGCGCAATCAAATTACCATAGCTGCATAAATAACATTTTTTACTATAATTAAATAGGTGAATAAGAATAAAAGTAACCATGCCTAATAATCAAATAAAACAATCACTATTTCTGATTTTTTGTTTTCTTTTTAGCAAAAGTTTTTTTGCCAATACCAATCTGATTGATTTAGAATATTTGGCTGTTGATGTTGTAGAGTCCGAAAAACTCGTTGTGCCTACACAGGCAGATTTTAAGACATTAGACAATATGCCTTTAAAATTTAGAAAAAACTTTACCAAAGCCTATTGGATTAAAGTAAAGCTAAATAAGGCGAATTTACAAGGCAATAAAAATTTACTCACTATTAATCCTACAACGCTCTATCAAACTAAACTATTTATTCCAGATTTAAATGGGAATACACCCATAGCCACTCTTGGACGTTTTGATTTAAATACAAGGTCCGAATTTTCTCATCGTTCAATGGTTTTTACGCTTCCTGATAGCTATAGTGCAGACCAAGAAATTTATTTATATTTACACTCACGATCAAATAATAAGTTAAGGGTAGAACTATGGAATGCTGAAGACTATCATGTAGTTGATCGCCAGTATGTTTCCAAAAGCACCTTCATCATTAGTAGTTTATTTATTATAACTTTAGTGAACTTGATTTTTTATTACCTAGTAATCCGTGATAGAACCCATCTAAAATATATCTACTATTTAGCAAGCTACACAATTTTTATAATTGTTATTTCACGGTATATTTATACGTTTAATTTTTCCAAATTTTTACCATTCGAATATAACTTAGTACTATTTACTTATACATTAGTCTGTTTATGTATGAGTTTTTTTATACAAGATTTTCTAGATTTAAAAAAGAGAGCCTTCAAACTGTATCAGTTCATAAATCTAATAACGATACTTATTGGAGTTTTTTTCTTGTTGTCGATTTTTATACATCCGATTCCATATATATCTTTTAGCATAGTTAATTGTCTTGCATTAATATTTATGGTTACAGTCTTACTCTATTCATTAATATTCTGGCTTGAAGGTGATGTAGATGCAAAATACTTTGTAATTGCATTTTTACCTCTGTTCATAGCAACCAGCTTACGCTTACTGGCTATTCTTGCTATTATTCCACATTCCTTCTCCACCGATAGTAGCTTTGAATTTGCAACAGTCTTTCAAGCACTTACACTAACCTTTGCTTTAGCACACAAAATGTTAAATTTTCAACTTGAACGAGATGAAGTATCCAGTGTATTGCAATTTGACAAAAATATTTCTCTGTTCTTAACTCAAGCAAGTGATCAACTACGTGCCGAGCCAACTAAAAATAATGATGTAACAATTGTAAAAAACTTTTTTGCAAAACTTTCTGGATTGGTAAATATAAAGTCAGGTGCAATAATCTATGCATCTGATAATAATGTATTAACCTTTGGATCTAACGAACTTGATCAAACACATTACGATAATTATATTAATGCAAAGACAAGTACTTTAAAGAAATTAAGTAAACGAAAAAGACCAGTACTACTCTATGTTGAAGAGTTTTCTTTATTTGAAAGTAACCCTAACATGCTTTTTTTACCAATAAGCATGCGTAAGGATGAGTGGGGAGCAATGATTTTAAGTTTGCATGAAAACCTTATACTGAATGATTTGCAAAAAGATACTTTACAGCGCTACGCAACTGAATTAATACGGACTTTAGTGACCTCAAAAAATTTGAATGAAATCTCCCTCAAAGCAAATACAGATGATCTAACGCAATTAATGAACCGCGGCGCAATATTAAATGAATTATCAAACCATTTTGCCCTTGCTCAGAATCAAGCAATACCTGTTTCAATTGCATTTATTGATATCGATCATTTTAAGCAAATAAATGATACTTTTGGGCATAAAACCGGTGATCACTGTTTAACTCTTCTAGCAGCACATCTAGGCAATAGTTTACCTCAGCATGCATTTAGTGGTCGTTTAGGTGGTGATGAGTTCGTTATAGTTTTTCCAAAAAATAGTGCTCACGAAGCTGCTCAGTATTTACAAACCATGACATCTAAACTAAATTTATTATTAGAGAAACCTAAAGCTCAACACTTTACTTTAAGTATTGGCATCGCTGAGTTTAAAAGGTCTTATACAAATATAAGTGCTTTTTTAGAAGCTGCTGACGAAAAACTCTATGAATCAAAAATTAATGGAAGAAACCAAATTACACTTTAAGCTTTTGGATAAATGTTTTAAACAAAACACCAATATCTTCAAGAACACTCACTAAACGATGATCACTATTTACTAAATGTAATTCAGCCCAAGTTTTTTCAGCATACTTAAGACTATTTTCCCAGGGAATAATGTCATCCTCCCAAGCATGCACTATACAAATATTCTCTTGTTCTAATGCGTAATCAGCAGTTTCATAGCCTTGCATATAGAGTGCAGGTGCTAAAAGAAAAACGCCTTTAGGGTTTAATTGGCTTGCAGCAACTAATGAAACATAACCGCCCATACTTGAACCTACTAATACATACTCTTGAGTTTCATTCTGTAAACTTTTTACTAGTTTACTAACTCGCTCATCTGCGTCTTGTATATCTTGGTAATCAATACTCTCAACACTACAATCTAATGCTCTTGCTGTCTCTGCAAGATACTGAATCTTAGTCCCCCAAGGTCCACTTTCTTTACCATGTGAAAATATTATCTTCATAGTATATTTTCAAGCAAATAAAGTAAAAATTTGATTACTACTTACTAAAAGTTGCCCTTGTTCATCCCATA
>CALHVH010000179.1 GCA_938039225.1 uncultured Gammaproteobacteria bacterium | reverse complement strand
GTCCCATAGCGCAAAAGTTACAACAGGCTTCACAGATTTAATTTACTTAAACTCTAAATAACGTAGAAAAAACATGCAAGCAACAACTGACAGCCAAAACATTAAAGATTTTCCAGTTCCTGGTACTGCAGAAAAGACCGGTATTGTAACTACTAAGATTGATACATTAATCAATTGGGCTCGTACTGGTTCAATGTGGCCAATGACGTTTGGATTAGCATGTTGTGCGGTAGAGATGATGCACGCTGGTGCTTCTCGTTACGATCTTGATCGCTTTGGTGTGGTTTTTCGTCCTAGTCCTAGACAATCTGATGTGATGATTGTGGCGGGAACATTAGTTAATAAAATGGCACCAGCCTTACGTAAGGTATATGACCAAATGCCAGAGCCTCGTTGGGTTATTTCAATGGGTTCTTGTGCTAATGGTGGCGGTTATTATCACTATTCTTACGCCGTAGTACGTGGTTGTGATCGCATAGTACCTGTAGACGTATATGTACCTGGTTGTCCGCCAACTGCAGAGGCTTTGTTATACGGCATTATCCAATTACAAAAGAAAATTAAACGAACCAATACTATTAAGCGTTCTTAATTGAATGTTAATAAAAAACTTAGGCATTAAAAAGACGCAATGAATAAGCAAGCACGTTTAGATAAATTAAAACAGGCATTGACTGCAGAATTTGCAGACAAGGTCACTGATGTCTCTAGTTTAGCTAGTGAGATAACCATTGAGGTTGCACTAGAAGATCTTATTGAAACGTTAACCAGTTTAAGAGATAAGCCGGATTTTGATTTTGATACCTTGATTGATTTATGCGGTGTTGATTATTTAGGTTATGGTGAGAGTGAGTGGAAAACTCAGTCAGCCACCAGTAGTGGTTTTACTCGTGGCTCGAATCGTCATGATTTGGTTGCCGAAAATAATGATTTGCGTTTTGCTGTTGTTTATCACTTGTTATCAATGAATAACAATCACAGAATTCGTGTTCGGGTACGAATTGCTGATGGCGATCCACCAATAGTACCAACTTGTATCGATGTATGGGCGTCGGCGAATTGGTACGAGCGTGAAGCTTTTGATTTATTTGGAATCCTTTTTGAAGGTCATCCGGATTTACGTCGTATTCTTACGGATTACGGTTTTATGGGTCATCCTTTCAGAAAAGATTTCCCGCTTATTGGTCACGTAGAAGTTCGTTACGACCCAGAGAAAGGTCGTGTGGCTTATGAACCAGTCAGTATTGAGCCACGTGTCTTAGTGCCAAAAGTGATTCGTCACGATAACCGTTATAACTTAGATGGCAAGAATGACAAGAAAGTTGAAGAGGGAGCCGCATAATGAGTGAGATTCAAAATTTTACCCTTAATTTTGGCCCCCAACATCCTGCCGCGCATGGTGTATTACGACTGGTCTTAGAGATGGATGGCGAGGTAGTGCAAAAAGCCGATCCACATATTGGTTTATTGCATCGCGGAACAGAGAAGCTTGCGGAGAGTAAGCCTTTTAACCAAAGTATTGGTTACATGGATAGATTGGATTACGTTTCCATGATGTGTAATGAACATGGTTATGTAATGGCTTTAGAAAAGCTAATGAATTTAGATGTACCAGTGAGAGCTCAATACATACGCGTGATGTTTGATGAGATTACTCGTATTCTTAATCACCTTATGTGGTTAGGTGCTCATGGCTTAGATATTGGTGCTATGACCATGTTCTTATATTGTTTCCGTGAGCGCGAAGACTTGATGGATTGCTATGAAGCGGTATCCGGCACGCGTATGCATGCGACTTACTATAGACCAGGTGGTGTTTATCGTGATTTACCAGATAGCATGCCTCAGTATCAGCCGTCAAAGTGGAAAACTCAAAAAGAAGTTGATTTGCTTAATGAAAAACGCAGCGGTTCATTATTAGATTTTATTGATGACTTTACTCAGCGTTTTCCTGCCTGCGTTGATGAGTACGAAACCTTATTAACCGATAACCGAATTTGGAAACAACGTACGGTAAATATCGGTGTGGTAACTCCTGAACGTGCTAAACAATTAGGTTTTACGGGTCCTATGATTCGCGGTTCTGGTATTGAATGGGATTTACGTAAGAAGCAACCATACGAAGTGTATGCCGATTTAGATTTTGATATACCAGTTGGTGTTAATGGTGATTGTTATGACCGTTATTTGGTACGTGTAGAAGAATTGCGTCAATCTAATCGTATTATTAAACAATGCGTTGATTGGTTAAAAGCTAATCCAGGTCCAGTGATAAGTGAAAACCATAAAGTAGCCCCACCAACTCGTACTGAAATGAAAGATGACATGGAATCCATGATTCATCACTTCAAATTGTTTACTGAAGGTTATTGTGTTCCAGAAGGCGAAGCTTACGCTGCCGTGGAGCATCCTAAAGGTGAGTTTGGTTGCTACGTTATTTCTGATGGCGCCAATAAGCCCTTTAGATTGAAAGTGCGTGCTCCGGGTTTTGCTCACTTGAGTGCAATGGATGAAATGGTGCGTGGTCATATGTTGGCTGATGTGGTTGCGGTAATCGGTACCCAAGACGTGGTCTTCGGTGAGATTGATCGATAATCCTTGATTGATAAAGAGAGTTTTAAAGTAAAGAATTATGTCTGAACATACAACTAACAACCCAAACGAATTATCAGCTCACAGTATTGCTGAAATTAAAGCGTGCATGGCCAAGTACCCTGATGATCAAAAACGTTCAGCAGTATTGTCTGCTTTACAAATAGTGCAGCATCAAAATCATGGTTTTGTTACCAAGGTATTAATGGACGAGATAGCTAAAATTTTAGAGCTACCTCCAGTTCAGGTTTATGAAGTAGCCACATTTTATTCGATGTTTGAAACCAAACCTTGTGGTCGTTTGCATTTATCGGTGTGTACTAATATTTCTTGCATGCTTATGGGTTCGGATAATATCTTGGCTCATGTAGAGAAAAAGCTGGGTATTAAAGTTGGGGAATCCACACCCGATGGTAAGTTTTATTTGAAAAAAGAAGAAGAGTGTTTAGCAGCTTGTGCGGGTGGCCCTATGATGATGATTGATCATCATTATTATGAGTCGCTTACGCCTGAAAAAGTTGACGAAATTTTGGATGGGATTGAGTAATGACTAAGCCATTAAATAATGTATGTTATGAGACTCTTCAGTTTGATGAGCCATGGACTTATGAAAACTATTTGAAAACGGGTGGTTATCAGGCTTGGAGAAAAATTCTAAGTGAAAAAACGCCACCAGAAGATGTTTTAGAAGAAGTTAAAAAATCTGGTTTACGTGGACGCGGAGGAGCTGGTTTTCCAACAGGTCTTAAATGGTCTTTTATGCCGCGCAATGCTCCAGGGCAAAAGTACGTAGTGTGTAACTCTGATGAGTCAGAGCCTGGTACGTGTAAAGACAGAGACATTATTCGTTATAACCCACATGCAATTATCGAAGGCATGGCCATAGGTGGTTATGTGATGGGTTGCACTGCAGGTTATAACTATATACGTGGTGAGTTTTTGGGTGAGCCAATTCCGCGTTTTGAAAAGGCTTTAGAAGAAGCTTATGCCAATGGCTTATTGGGTAAAGATGTTTTAGGTTCAGGCGTAGATTTTGACTTGTACTGTCACGTTGGTGCAGGTGCTTATATTTGTGGTGAAGAGACAGCGCTCTTAGAGTCATTAGAAGGTAAGCAAGGCAAACCAAGATTCAAGCCTCCGTTCCCAGCCAACTATGGTTTATACGGTAAACCTACTACGGTTAATAACACCGAAACTTTTGCTTCAGTTCCAGCCATTATTCGTAATGGTGGTGATTGGTTTAAAGCCTTTGGTACGGAGAAATCGGGTGGTACTAAATTATTCTCAGTAAGTGGTCATGTCAATAAACCGGGTAATTTTGAAATTCGTTTAGGCACACCATTTAGTGAGCTATTAGAGATGGCTGGCGGAGTAACAGAAGGGCGTAAGCTTAAAGCGGTTATACCTGGTGGTTCTTCGGTACCAGTAGTGCCAGCAGAGAATATTTTGAAAGCCAATATGGATTATGAGTCTTTGCAAGAAGCCGGTTCTATGTTGGGTTCTGGTGCGGTTGTAGTGATTGATGATTCAACTTGTATGGTTAATTTGCTCAAACGTATTTCTCAATTTTACGATGCTGAGTCATGCGGGCAATGTACACCTTGCCGCGAAGGGACCGGTTGGTTACATCGTGTCTTAACGCGACTTGAAAATGGTCAAGGCGAGATGGCCGACATCGACATGCTAGTGGATGTTGCTAATAAAATTGAAGGGCACACTATTTGTGCTCTGGGTGATGCTGCTGCATGGCCAGTACAAAGCTTTGTAAAGCATTATCGTGAAGAATTTGAATACCATGTAACGCATAAGTGTTGCATGGTTGGCCCTAAGGCAAAAACAACGGATGAAAAAGCTGCTTAAGTTTTTCACTTGTAAATTAAGATTTAGAGAAAGTAATGACTGATAACACAATTAACGTAGAAATTAACGGTAAAACACTAGAAGCCAGCAAAGGTGAAATGCTGATTCAAGTTGCCGATCGTAATGGTATTCATATTCCACGTTTTTGCTATCACGAAAAACTTTCGGTAGCAGCTAACTGCCGTATGTGTTTGGTTGAGCAAATCGGTGGACGTAAGCCGATGCCAGCCTGTGCTACTCCAGTGATGGATGGTCAAAAATTTAATACCGAATCACAGTATGCTATTTCGGCTCAAAAAGCCACAATGGAATTCTTGCTGATTAACCATCCTTTGGATTGTCCAATCTGCGATCAAGGTGGCGAATGCGAATTGCAAGATGTTGCTATTGGTTATGGTAGTGGTGCATCACGGTATTCAGAACGTAAACGTGTAGTGAAAGACAAAGAAATTGGGCCTTTAGTATCTACCGATATGACGCGTTGTATTCATTGCACTCGTTGTGTTCGTTTTGGTCAAGAGGTAGCTGGTATTCAAGAGCTGGGTACTATGGGTCGTGGTGAGTTTACTGAAATTGGAACTTATATCGAGAACAGTGTTGATCATGAATTGTCTGGCAATATAATTGATCTTTGTCCGGTTGGTGCATTAAATTCTAAGCCATTCCGATTTCAAGCACGCGGTTGGGAGATGACTCAACATGAAAGCATCGCAACTCACGACAGCTTAGGATCGAATACCTATTCGCATGTTCGTAGAGGTAAGTTACTTCGCGTTGTGCCTCGTAGCAATGAAAGTATTAATGAAACGTGGTTGTCAGACCGTGATCGTTTCAGTTATCAGGGTGTTTATTCAGAAGATCGCTTACAAACACCAATGATCAAAAAGAACAATGAATGGCAAGAAGTAGATTGGACTACAGCCTTAGAGTTTGCCGCTAATGGTATTAAGAGCATTGTAGAAGATGATCCTGATCAGTTGGTTGCTTTAGCATCGCCACGTTCGACTGTAGAGGAATTGTATTTATTAAACCGTATTACACGCGGTTTGGGTTCGGACAATATTGATCATCGGCTTTTAGCACAAGACTTTAGTGATCAAGCAGCTGATTCATTAGCTCCGGTTTTAGGTTTAGCGATTGCTGAACTAGAAAATCAAGATGCGGTTTTGATGGTTGGTTCAAATATACGTTCTGAAGCGCCATTGCTTGCTCATAGATTGCGTCAAGCTTCACTCAAAGGCGCTAAAGTATTAGTAGCAAACCCAGAAGAATATTTTTATTATTTTGATACGCATGCTCATTTGAGTGAAGTTAATCTAGTCACGCAATTGGCTTCTATCGCTGCTGCTGTACAAAATAAAACTGCTAACAAAGATTTAGATTTACAGGGTGCTGAATTTAGTCCTGAGCATATGAAATTTGCTGACGCGTTAATTGACGCTGAAAAAGCACATGTGTTTATTGGTAACCTAGGATTAACGCACGCAAACTTTGCAACACTGCGTAGACTCTCGGCTTATATCGCTGCTCAAACTGGAGCAACATTTGGTTACTTGCCACCTGCAGCCAATAGTGTAGGTGCAGCTTTAGCCGGCGTATTGCCACACAGAGATGTAGCAGGGCGTGATATTCCTAATATTGGTTTGAATGCACTGCAAATGAGTGATCAGTTCCGAAAAGCCTATGTCTTATTAAATCTTGAGCCAGAAAATGATGTGCAAAGACCGTATCAATTCCGTAAAGCTCTAGATAATGCTGAAATCGTAGTAGCAATCACTCCTTTCATTACTGACAGTCTTAAAGCCGATGCAGACGTGCTGTTACCGATGGGTACCTTTGCTGAGTCGGCTGGTACATATGTGAATTGTGAAGGTGTTTGGCAAAGCGCTGAAGGCGTTGCTTCACCTGTAGGAGAGGCGAGACCAGCTTGGAAAATTTTACGTGTATTGGGTAACTTGTTCGATTTGGGTGGTTTTGACTATAACTCAGCTTTTGAGGTGCGTGATGCTTTACAAGCAAAGTTGGTTGGTTTGGATATAGCAACAACTTACAGAGGATCAGCCAGTTTGAATCTTGCTGCTGAAGCGCCGCATGCTTATTTGGATATGCCGGCTTATGGACATGATTCAATCGTAAGGCGTTCAAATCCATTGCAAGATACGCGTGCCGCCAAAGAAGCGGGAAATAAGTTTTTTAAAGTCGCAATTGTTTAAGTCAGAACTAAAGAGATAAAAGAAAAGCACATGTTAGAGTTATTTAAAAACATTTCCGAGTGGTTCCCTGAGCTGTTACAGCCAGTTGTATACACTGGTTTAAAAGCGGTTGTGCTTTTATTGCCATTGATTCTATCAGTTGCAATGCTTACTTATGTAGAGCGAAAAGTAATTGGTTTTATGCAAAATCGAGTTGGACCTAACCGTGTTGGTCCGCGTGGTTTGTTTCAGCCATTTGCTGATGTAATCAAATTACTTTTTAAAGAAGTTATTTTGCCAACCAATGCAAATAAAGGCTTATTTTTAATTGCACCCTTTATTACTTTGGTAACGGCTTTTGGAGCATGGGCGGTTGTGCCTCTAAGTTCTAGTTATTCAATTGCTAATGTTGATGCCAGTTTATTATATGTTTTGGCCTTAACCTCATTAGGTGTTTACGGAATTATTCTTGCTGGTTGGGCTACCAACTCAAAATACGCTTTCTTGGGTGCGATGCGTTCGGCGGCGCAAATGGTTGCATACGAAATTGCCATGGGATTTGCACTGATTGGTGTGGTCATGGCCGCAGATAGCTTGAATTTTGGGAAAATAGTAGCGGCTCAGTCCGGTGGTATCCATCATTGGTACTGGTTGTGGTTATTCCCATTATTTATTGTGTATTTTATTTCTGGTATTGCAGAAACCAACCGTGCTCCTTTTGATGTTGCTGAAGGTGAGTCGGAAATTGTTGCTGGTTTCCACGTAGAGTATTCAGGTATTGCTTTTGCTTTATTCTTTTTGGCTGAATACGCGAATATGATTCTTATTGCCGCCTTAACCAGCTTATTGTTCCTTGGTGGTTGGTTATCACCATTTGAGGGTATACCGTATATTGGAGCACCGAGTGCATTCTGGTTATTAGCCAAAATGGGCTTTATTTTATTCTGTTTCCTTTGGTTTAGAGCCACATTCCCACGTTACCGTTATGACCAAATTATGCGTTTAGGTTGGAAAGTTTTTATTCCTATAACTTTAGTGTGGATTGCTGTAGAAGGTCTATTCTTCTACTTTAAAATTGGTCCATTCTCTGCTTGAACAGCAAAGATAGATTATTGAGATTATAGATATGCCATCGTTTAAAAATTTGTACAAAATGTTTACTTTGTCGGAGTTACGTCAAGGCCTTGGGGTTACTTTTCGAAATTACTTCCGTAAAGATGTCACTGTGCAATACCCTGAAGAGAAAACACCACAATCTGCACGTTTTCGCGGCTTGCACGCTTTGCGTAGGTACCCAAATGGTGAGGAGCGTTGCATAGCTTGTAAATTATGTGAAGCCGTGTGTCCAGCTTTGGCTATTACTATTGAAGCTGAACCCCGTGATGACGGAACACGTAGAACCACTTTGTATGATATTGATTTGTTTAAATGCATTTACTGTGGGTTTTGTGAAGAAGCATGCCCGGTGGATGCTATTGTTGAAACCCGGATTCATGAGTATCACATGGAAGAGCGTGGCGAAAACATTATGACTAAAGAACGTTTATTGGCTGTAGGCGATAAATACGAAGCGATGATTGCAGCTGATAAAGCTGCTGATGCTGATTACCGTTAATTAAGATTGATTATTTGAATTTTTATTGAGATATAAAACATGACGTTTGAGTTGTTTTTATTTTATTTGTTTGGCGCTACACTTGTTGGCTCTGCCATGGGTGTGATTCTGTCACGCAACCCTGTATATGCAGTACTGTTTCTAGTACTTGCTTTTATTAACTCATCTTTTTTATGGATGTTAATTCAAGCAGAGTTCTTAGCTTTGTTGCTTATTGTTGTCTATGTTGGTGCGGTAGCTGTATTGTTCTTGTTTGTTGTCATGATGATGGACATTAATTTGGCCGAATTGCAACAAGGCTTCACAAAGTATGCTCCGGTTGGTGCCATTCTTGGTGTTATTGTATTGATTGAGATTGCCTTTGTAATGATGTCTGATCAAATCACAATTAAAGCCAAAGAAGTGCAAGAGTTTGCTGCCGATTATTCTAATACTGAAGAGCTAGGTAAAGAGCTTTACACTAATTACATTTATCCTTTTGAACTTGCCGCGATTATTCTTTTGATAGCTATTGTCGTTGCAATTACCTTGACCATGCGTAAGCGTCCGGGTCTAAAAGTACAAGACATCAATAAGCAAGTTGCAGTGGATGCTAAAGATCGTGTACGTATTGTTAAGATGGAGGCAGACGAATGATCACTTTGACTCATTACTTAATGCTTTCAGCGATTTTGTTTTGCTTAAGTGTTGCCGGAATATTTATTAATCGTAAAAACCTTATTCTTTTACTCATGTGTATTGAGTTAATGTTGTTGTCGGTTAATTTTAATTTCGTGGCGTTTTCTCAATACTGGGGTAATTTGGATGGACAAATTTTTGTCTTCTTCATTCTTACAGTAGCCGCTGCTGAAGCCGCCATTGGTTTGGCTATTTTAGTGGTCTTATTCCGAAATCGACGTTCGATTAATGTTGAATCCATTGATAGCTTAAAGGGATAAAAGAAATGACAAATTTACTTTTAAGCATTGTTTTAGCCCCCTTAATTGCAGCAGCAATTGCCGGATTATTTGGTAAGCAAGTAGGGCGTTCGGGTGCACACTGGATTACTATTCTTTCAGTGGCATTTTCTTTTCTTGCGTCGCTTTATGTGCTATTTCAAATGGTCTATGAAGGCCATGCACCAATTAATGAGAATGTCTATACCTGGTTGTTCTCAGATGGTATACAAATCAATGTAGGTTTCTTGGTGGATAATTTAACCGCCATGATGATGGTGGTAGTCACCTTTGTTTCTTTGATGGTGCATATCTACACCATAGGTTATATGCACGAAGATCCTGGTTACCAGCGTTTCTTCAGTTATATTTCCCTATTTACCTTTTCAATGTTAATGCTGGTTATGGCAAATAACTTTATACAGTTATTCTTTGGCTGGGAAGCGGTAGGTTTGGTATCGTATTTATTGATTGGATTTTGGTTTAAACGACCAACCGCTATTCATGCCAATATGAAAGCGTTCCTAGTTAACCGTGTTGGTGACTTTGGTTTCTTATTAGGTATTGCAGCCGTTTTATATTTTACTGGCAGTTTAGATTACGCAACTGTCTTCTCTAAAACAGAAGCATTGAGTGGGCAAACTATTAGTATCTTTGGTGATGCGGTTTGGGCAGCTCCTACCGTAGTCTGTATTTTACTGTTCATTGGTGCTATGGGTAAATCTGCTCAAGTACCTTTACATGTGTGGCTTCCAGATTCAATGGAAGGACCAACACCAATATCAGCACTGATTCACGCAGCAACCATGGTGACTGCCGGTATCTTTATGGTGGCAAGAATGTCACCAATGTTTGAATTGTCGACAACCGCATTAAGCTTTGTCTTAATCATTGGTTCAATTACTGCATTGTTTATGGGCTTGTTGGGTATTGTGCAAAACGATATTAAACGTGTTGTCGCTTACTCAACTATTTCACAACTCGGCTATATGACTGTGGCTTTGGGTGCTTCGGCATACAGTGCTGCAGTATTCCACTTAATGACTCATGCATTCTTTAAGGCATTACTGTTCTTAGCAGCAGGTTCCGTCATTATCGGCATGCACCACGAACAAGATATGCGAAAAATGGGTGGTCTTAAAAAATACATGCCTATTACCTATTGGACAACCTTGATAGGTTCGCTGGCCTTAATCGGTACACCGTTTTTCTCTGGTTTCTATTCCAAGGATGCGATTATCTTAGCTGTAAGTGAGAGTACAACTCCTGGACATACCTTCGCGAGTTTTGCTGTGATGGCTGGTGTATTCATAACGGCTTTTTATACCTTTAGAATGTTCTTTATGGTCTTTCATGGCGAAGAACGCTTTGATGAAGAAACACGATTACATTTGCATGAAAGTCCAAAGGTAGTCACGATTCCTTTAGTCTTGTTGGCCATACCTTCTTTATTAATAGGCTTCTTTACCATCCAACCAATGCTATTTGGTGGTTTCTTTGATGGTGCCATTTATGTGAGTGAAGCGCGAGATGTATTGGCCGAAGTAGGTAGTCATTTTGATAGCGCAGCTGGCTTTGCTTTACACGGATTTGTAACAGCGCCATTTTTCTTAATTGTTGCGGCGGTTGGTTTGGCTTGGTATATCTATCTTAAAGATATTTCAATTGCAGAAAAAGCTGAGAAAATATTTGCCTTGCCTAAGAAGCTATTTGATAACAAATACTACCTTGATGATTTCAACGAAAAGATACTGGCACGTGGTGCTCGTGGTCTTGGACAGTTTTTCTGGAAGGCCGGGGATGAGACCATTATTGATGGAGCCATTGTGAATGGTTCTGCAAAGTCTG
>CALHVH010000178.1 GCA_938039225.1 uncultured Gammaproteobacteria bacterium | reverse complement strand
ACCTATCAATACCGCCTCATCCGCAAGCTGTACATGCAAAGCATGAGCATCGGCTTCGGAGTAAACCGCAATACTTCGATAGCCTTGAGCCTTGGCAGACCGAATAATGCGTACCGCGATTTCTCCACGGTTAGCAACGAGAACACTGTTAAATTTTTGCATATTTGTTGTCATGTTGATTACTGCCATATTTTTATGTTGTCATTCCGGAATTCTGAATAAGAATGTTCGGAATCCATTTCATCAATATTCATCCAATGAATTACTGGATCCCCGCCTTCGCGGGGAAGACAGTGGTATTTTTTTAATCTAAGTCACTCTTCCTCAAAAATCTCAGCTAATCTCGAAACCCTCACTAATCACGAAACCCTCAGCTTGACTGGGGGCCTCTTTATTTTAGTGCCCGTGTATATTTTAAAGCCCCCCGATAACTCTTATAGAGTTTCGAGGGATTCGGCATCTTTAATCTCACCGAAACTCTCAGCTAATCTCGAATCCCTCTGCTAATCTCGAATCCCTCTGCTAATCCCGAATCACTCTACTAATCACGAAACCCTCAGCTTGACTGGGGGCCTCTTTATTTTTGTGCCCGTGTATATTTTAAAGACCCTCGATGACTCTTTTACACTCTCAAGGGATTCAGTTTTTTACATATGGACTCAATTACTCTTCCTCAAAAAACTCAAGGTCAGCCCATTGGGGTTTTCGTTTTTCTATAAACGAGGCAAAACCTTCTTGACCTTCATCACTTAATAAACAATCAGAAAACTGTTCAACGGCATAATCTACATAATCATCAGCTGACAAGGTTTGGGTGGCACTGAGTATTTTCTTTGTCGCAGTAATTGCTTGTGGACCACTGGCTTGCAACTGCTCTTTAATGTAATTCTCCAAGACTTCTAATTCCACATCGTCTTGTGCCACAAAGTCGGCCATGCCAATTTGATGAGCCTGCTCACCGTCTATGCTACTGCCTAATAACATGAGCTTACGGGCTTGTGCATAACCTACTCTATCTACAACATAGGGAGCGATTTGCGCTGCCGGTAATCCAATACGAGTTTCTGTAAGTGCAAATTTACAATCAGCAGTAACCAACATTAAGTCCGTTGCACAAGCGATTCCAAAACCTCCGGCCATGGCTGCACCTTCAACAATTGATACGGTGAGTTGTGGCAAAGATTTGATTTTTTGCAACATATCAGCAATTTCACGGCTGGTTTTTTCAGCCATTACTCTGGCTTCATCAGGTTTTGCTTTGCCCATGGCTTTAAAAGACTTAAGATCACCGCCGGCACAGAAAAAACCTCCAGCCCCACGAAAAATAATGCCTCTAAAACTTTTCTTATCTTGCAGCAAGTCTAAGGTGGCTAAAAATTGCGATAGTAAATCACTGACCAAGGCATTTCTTACTTCGGGTCTATTAAACCAAATGGTTAGCCATTCACCATCTTGCTCAAGAACGATTGAGTTTTCAGTTATATCATTACTTATTGACATCATTTATCCTAATCTAATTTCTGAAGATACTTACATACGAGCAACGCCAAAAGCGTTAGGGTAGGTTTGACGATTATTGGCTTCCCAACAAGTTTCTAAAACAAAGCCGAGAATTTTACGGGTATCTCGCGGGTCAATCACACCATCATCAAACATACGACCTGAGGTATAAAAAGCACTGGATTGTTTTTCAAATAGATCAATAATCTTATTTTCTTGAGCCGTGATTGCAGCTTCATCAACCTCCATACCTTTGCGGATGAATTTTTCTCGCATCACATGACTCATGGTTTTAGCTGCTGACTCTCCACCCATCACGCCTAGTTTTGCATTAGGCCAAGTGAATAAGAAATCAGGTGAAAACCCATAACCGCACATGCCGTAGTTGCCTGCTCCAAAGCTGGCACCAATTTGAAAGGTAATACGATTCACTCTGGCATTGGTTACGGCTTGAACCATTTTAGAACCGTGTTTAATCATCCCAGCACGTTCATACTCTTTACCCACCATAAAACCTGTGATGTTTTGCAAAAACACTAATGGAATATTGGATTGGTCGCAGAGCTGAATAAATTGTGCTGCCTTGGTTGCGCCATCTGGATCAATGGGGCCATTGTTTGCGATGATACCGATTGGATGCCCAAAGACTTTGGCATGCATGCATAACATTGAAACCCCGTAGTCGGGCTTGAACTCTAAGAAATTCGATTCATCAACAATTCGAGCGACTACCTCTCTGGCGTCATAGGGACGTTTATAGTCTATTGGAACCACACCCGCCAACTCATCCGCATTAAAAATTGGTTCTTTAAACGCTGGAATAGGTAGTCGTGGGCAATGTCGATTCCAATCAAGACGCTCAACCAAGTCTCTAGCAATGGCAATTCCATGAGCGTCATCCTCAGCTAGGTATTCCACCAAGCCACTCACTTTTGAATGGGTTTCAGAACCACCCAACTCCTCTTCTCCGGCAACTTCTCCTGTAGCGGCTTTGAGTAAAGCGGGACCTGCTAAATAGGCCCTACCGTTATCTTTTACGCCAATCACATAGTCTGCCAGACCCGTCATATAGGCACCACCGGCCACTGACCGGCCGTGTAAAACTACGATGGAAGGAACTCCAGCCGCACTTAGCCTTGCTATACCAGCAAACATGGCACCGGCCTCCATCCAAACACCCACCTCATAAGCCAGCAAATCGGCACCAGCACTTTCAACACAATGTACAAATGGGAGCTTTTTCTCTAAACAAAGTGTCATGGCTCTTTGGAATTTTTCAGTATTGCCTGGATAAAATGCTCCGGCGTTAATACCTGAGTCATCCACATAGACCATGCAGCGAACCCCCTTAATAAATCCAATACCCAATAACATGCTGCTACCGGGAATGGAATCTGGCTCACTGTCGGTGTCCATTAAATAACCAGACATATTTTGAATTTCTAGAAACGGCATGCCAGGATCTAATAGCCTGGCCAAACGCTCACGGGGCAATAATTGACCACGCTTTTCGAAACGGCCACGACTTTTCTCAGACTTATCCTCGGCACGTTTACAAATACTGTGGAGCTTGTCGATTAAGCTCAACATATCACGACGATTGTCTTTGAACTCTATGGAACTATTGATAACACGAGTTTGAAAAGTAGCCATGCCATTATCACCTTAGCCAAATATGAATAGTGAGCTTATT